>NZ_JBEOSZ010000032.1:0-89846 GCF_040303285.1 Streptomyces sp. NPDC096046
TCGACCGAGCCGGAGGAGTAGCCGAGTCCGATGCTCGGCTTCAGCCCGCCGGGCACCTCGGGGACACCCATGTCGTAGGACCAGGCGAAGTCACCAGTGTTGAGGTTGGTCTGCCAGGTCGCGGACGGGGCGAGAGTGGTCGCCTTGTAGTCGCCGATGGCCGCGCTGTCATCCGCCACGGCGGCGAGCACGGTCGGCTGCGCGGAGCTGAGCCGCACCGACGGGGCGGTGAGCGCGCCGCCCTCCGTGTCGTTCACACTCTCGAGCGGCTTCTGAGTACGGCACTTGGCCCGTTCCGGCGTCCTCAGGACGCAGGCGGGCAACTGGACCAGGCCGAGCCGGGCGCCGTAGCCGCCGCCGTAGGCCTGTGCGAGGTCGCGGTAGTCGACGCGTACCCGGGCAGCGCCGTCGGTGAAGTCCGTGCGCTCGGGGGCGAGTGTCACGAGCAGCCCGTCGATCGCGGCCTTCCGGGTCTGCCCCCGCCCGGCCAGCTCGACCCGCACGGCACCGGCGGCACCGCGCGTCTTCGCGGCTCCGACGGAGACCGGCAGCTTGCCTGCCCTGACCGGAGCCTGAGCCGCGCCCTTCGAGCCCTGCGCGTCCTTCCCGCTCGCCGATCCCTTCGCTCCCGCCGGGGTCCCGGTGAGTGTCACCCGGCCCGAACCCGCCCCCGGCCATTCGGCCTTGGGAGCGGTCCGCGGGGTGCGCGGGCCGCGTTCAAGGGTGCGGGGCTTCATCTTGGCCGCGGAACCGGCCACGGGCCGCTCCGCCTTCGGCAGGGCAGGCCGGCCCCGTCCGTCGTCCGCCACGGCTCCCGCGTTCGCGGGCGCGGTGATGCCCTGGAGCAACGTGGCGATCATGACTATTCCGGAAGCCAGTGCGGTCTTCCGTCTCCATCGGGCCGCGCGGCCAGGTCGTCCCGTATCCCTCATTGTTCCCCTTGATGTGTGACAGCTCGTGTGAAGCCGGCGGCGGCCCGGGCCAGACCCGGGCGGTGGCGCGGTGCCGGCCCGTACGCACAGGGCGACGGGTCGGCACCGCTTCCGGTCAGTCAGTGCCGGGTACCTCGGTGCCGACGCCAGGCATGCCCAGCGACAGATGAGCGATCTGGGACTCGCTCAGCGTGCCCTGGAAGGCCCAGACGTCGTCGATGGCGCCGGGCCAGTACTCGCCCCACGCCCCCGCCGTGCGGGCGCGGCCGATCTGGAGTCCGCCCGTGGCCTTGTACGACAGGACGTTCTCGGACCACGACAACCGGTCGGCGCAGGTGGTGTCGTCGGACTCGCCGTCACCGTCGTCGTCCGCGCAGGCGACCTCCTCCAGCTGCCCGTTCACATAGAGGCGGGCCTCCTTGGCGAAGCCGTCGTAGACGAGCGCCAGATGGTTCCAGTCCCGTGCGTCGTAGAACTGCTGGTTCTCGGTGCGTACGACGGTGGCGTCCGCCGCGTCGGAGTCCGGCATCGAGATCTGCCAGCTCCCCGCGCCCGCCTCACCCTCGGCGGCCGGTACGTGCCGGATCGCGAAGGCGCTGTTGGACGCACCGGGTGCGCTGAGGACGGCGGCGCTGTCGGTCGGCTCACCGGCGGACTGGGCCCAGCCCATCGCCGTGAAACTGGCACTTGTGTCGAGCGGCGCCGCGGTGGTGGCCGCGTAGTCGTCGACACCGTCCAGTTCCAGCGCGCCATCGTCGACCCAGCCGAACCCTGTCTTCGCACCGCCGCCCACGGTCAGGGCCCGGTTCTCGGCGGAGGCGTCCGGGCTGGTGGCCGGGGTGCCGGTGGCCACCGTGTCCAGCAGCCAGCGGCCCTTGACCAACGGCCGCTGCCGGAACATCTGCCGGACCTCATCGCCGGAGACAGGCCGGTCGAACAGGCTGACCTCGTCGATCTGGCCGGGGAAGAACGATCCTGGCGCGCCGTCGTAGGAGCCGGCGCCGATCTGCACCGCGCCGCCCGCGTACCACCCGGCCTGGAGATCCGTGTCCCCCGCCTTGACGCCGTTGACGTAGAGGGTGAGCTTGTTCGCGACGGTGTCGTGTACCCCCACCAGGTGGGTCCAGGTGTCGCCGTAGGCGGTCTGCCCATCGGCCTGCATCGCCCGGACCGGGGTGGCGGTCGAGGTGTCCGACGAGTACTGGTTGACCGCCCACCGGTCGTACGCCTTGGAGTAGTAAAGCTCGAGGCCGGGCCGGTGAGCGCCCGTCTGGGTCACGACGACCGCGGCGTGGTCAGGCTTGGTCTTGGGCAGCTTGGCCCAGGCCGAGACCGCGAAGCTGCGCTGGTTGTTCAGCAGCGGCCGCCCGGTGGAGGCGTAGTCGCCGTTCCCATCGAGGGTCAGGGCCTTGCCCGCGACGCCGGGCTGCCCCGGCGTGACGCCTCCGTAGAACGTCGCGGGCGCGACCTCCGCGGCACCGGTCAGGACGGTCGTGGGGTTGCCCGCGCTGTCCGTGGCCTTGTCGTCCAGCGGGAACACCGTCCGTGCGCTGCGGCCCGAGATGAGCGAGTCCTTCCCGTACAGCCGGGTCACCTCGCCGGACGACACCGGCTTGTCGAAGATCTGAAGCTCGTCGATGGCCCCGGGGAAGAACGACCCCGGCTGCCCGGTGTAGGAGCCGGCGCCGATCTGGAGCCCGCGCCGCGCGTCCCACGGCGAGTCGTACGTCGTGGTCCCGGCCGTCTGTCCGTTGACGTAGAGTTTCATCTCGTCGCTGGTCGCGCTGTAGGAGCCCACCAGATGGGTCCATTCACCGGCCTTGACGCCGCCCGGCGACGCCTGCATGGCCCGTACGATGCCCGCGCCCGCGGTGTCGGACGTGTACTGGTTGAACGCCCACCGGTCGTAGGCCTTCGAGTAGTACAGCTCGAATCCCGGGGAGTGGTTGCCGGGCTGCGCCGCGATGATCGCCGCCCGGGCCGGCATCGCCGACAGCTTCGCCCATGCCGAGACCGAGAAGCCGGTCGAGGTGTCCACCGTGGGGATGTCCGTGACCGCGTAGTCGTCTACACCGTCGAACGACGCCGCGTTACCCTTGACCCCCGCCACACCGAGAGTGACACCGCCGCGCAGCTCCGCGGTGCGCTCCGGCGCCGAGCCTTTGGCCGCGCTCGCCCCGGCGCCCTCGTCCAGCTGCCAGGTCGCCCGCTCCGGCTGTCCGGCCTTGACCCGGAACTGGTAGGTACGGATCTCGCTGTCGTTCCCCGCCGAGTCGAACGCCTGCGCCGTGATGAAGTTGAGCCCGGCCTTGGCGGGCAGCACAGGGGCGGTCTTCAGGGCACCGGAGGACGTGGTCAGCGTGTTCTTCGAGGTCGGGTCACCGTTGATACCGAACCAGTACTTCGTCACATCGGTCTCGGCCGCGTCGATGTCGAAGAAGCCGTACTTGCCGACGCCGTCGTACCACGGGTCCCCGGGGTTCTCCGGGTCGGAGGCCGGGTACTCACCGGATGCGATCGTCGGTGCCTTGGGCACCTTGGTGTCGTAGACGAAGTAACAGCCCGTGGGGTCACCGGTGTACGACCACGGCGAGTACTGGCCCCCGTCATAGGAGCGCGCGTACCAGTGCACCGTCTTGTTCGCGGTGACCGATGGCAGCGTGACGGAGAAATTGGAGCCCGACTTCTTGTACGAGGTCAGCGCGGGCTTCCACCGGGCGATGAGGCCCTTGCCGTCACCAGAGTCCCACTTGGCCTGGAACTGGACGGCGATCTTGTCGCCGTCGGGGTCGGTGACGTTGTTCGCGTAGACCTTGCCCAGCGTGCCCACGCGGGCAGGCGCCGAGGGCTTCTTGCAGGTGCCGCCGTACTCCGCCGTCAGCTGGGACATCTTGATCTGGGACGGCGGGCGGTTGTACTTGACCCGCAGGAACGCGTCGTCCGAGAAGCGCTTCCAGCCGTACTTGTCTGTTTCGCTGGATGCTCTCAGACCGAAGGTCATCGTCGGCCACTTGCCGCTCGCCGCCTGCTGGACCGCTGAGCGCACGTCGAACTCCGCGTCCTTGGCCGCGCAGCCGTCGTAGCCGTGGGCGAAGCTTTCCGTCTTGAGATGGTCGTTCCAGAAGCTCGACTTGTCCTGGGAGTTCCAGGTGGTCGACGAATTGATGTCATCGGTGAGCCACAGCTGGACCCCGCGGTCCGAGCACGACGCCGACCAGGTGTTGCGCACCACGAACTCCGCCGACAGGATGCTCCGGCCCGCGAACTTGGAGACCGGGATGCGGTAGAAGAGCCGCTTGGTGTCGTGCGGTTGGCAGTAGTGCCAGCCGCAGTAGCCCATGCCGGCGGTGGACTCGCCATTGAACTTCCACTGCGGAGCCGACGCCCAGTACTTGGACACCATCGTCCACGCGGTCGCCTTGGGCGAGTACCACTGCGGGTCGATGAAGACTGGGTACTGCGTTTCCAGGCCCCTCAGGACGGCCTGGTCCGGCTTGAGGACCAGTTCCCGGCCCGTGGCGAGCAATTCCACGTCGACGGGCGCGAGCTTGCCGGACTCGGCGGCGGCGGTCCCGTCGCCGCTTCCTCCCGTCGGAGCGGCCTCCCCGCCCCCGGCCACGAGGGCGACCTTGGCACGCTCCACGCTTCCGCCCGACTTGGCCGCGGCGGTCGCGCTCTCGCCGGTGCTGGAGTCCCACATGACTGGTCGCGGCGCCTCGAACACCGTGCTGCCCGCACCCACGTCGACGGCTTCCAGACCGCCCGTGGCAGTCTCGCGTACCTCCAGATCCTGAGCGGACAGCCTCAGCCGAAGTTCATTCAGTTCTGGACTGGCGGCTGCCTCGGCGGACTTGACGACGAGCAGTTGGGTGAAACCGTCCTCCTGCGCGCCCATACGCAGGTCCACCTCCGGAAGAACGTTCCGGTAGGTGGCGATGTCCCCGTCGAGTTCCGGTGCCGGAAGCTGCGTCGGCCAGGACAGGGCGAGTTCACGTCCGGCGCGCTCCATGCGTACCAGGGGTTCGTCGCCGCCTCCGGAGAACTCCAGCCGTACCGTGGTCGCTCCGGGCGCCACGGTACCGTCGGCGCGCTTCGCGAGGCCGGTGTCGATCGGCTTCCACGCGCCGTCGACCCGGGCGCGTACGGGGCGCAGGTGTTCCCGCGCTTCCAGCTTGCCGTCCGGTGTCGCGTACACCTCGTTGCTCTCGCCACGCAGCGACAGGATCTCCACGTCCTTGCCGGTCCGCTTGGCCTCGGCCAGCGCGTCGGCCTCGGACAGGGTCTCAGCACTCATGGTCGGTGCGGACGTCTGCTGCTGTGCCGAGGCCGATGCGGTCGTGGTCGCCGCAGGTGGCAGTGCGACCACCAGGCCCAGCCCCAGGGCCACGGACAGCGCGCCGCCCACGACGCGTCTTCGCGACTTCCCTTCGGTGCTCACACACCTCACCCCCCTATATGAAGATTTCATGAGAACAAGCTGACGGACTGTACTCCGAGGAAAGCGTGATGATCGAGAGGAGAATCAGGGCATACGGAAACCGCCTCACGCGGGTGATCATGATCTTGGTCACATCACTGGTAGCAACGTCCGTACGAGAACAGGAAGCCGACGTCATGACCGACAAGCTCACCGTGAGCGTCCTGGGCACCGGCATCATGGGCGCCGCGATGGCCCGCAATCTCGTGAGGGGCCGGGCACACCGTCCGCGCCTGGAACCGCACCCGGGCCAAGGCCGAACCCCTGGCCGCCGACGGCGCCTTCGTCGCCGGCACCCCCGCCGAGGCGGTCCAGGGTGCCGACGTCGTCCTGACCATGCTGTACGACGGTCCCGGGACGCTGGACGTGATGCGGGGGGGGTCGGCGCCCGGGCTGCGCTCCGGTGCCGCGTGGATGCAGTCGACGACTGTCGGCATCGACGCCATGCCCGAGCTGACCGGATTCGCCCGCGAGCACGGCCTGGTCTTCTACGACGCCCCCGTCCTGGGCACCCGACAGCCCGCCGAGGCCGGTCAGCTGACCGTGCTGGCAGCGGGGCCGGTAGAGGGGCGGAAGACGCTGACTCAGGTGTTCGACGCCGTCGGCGCCCGGACGGTGTGGACCGGTGAGGACGGCGGGGCGGGCACCGCGACCAGGCTGAAGCTGGTCGCCAACAGCTGGGTACTCGCGGTGACCAACGCCGCCGGTGAGGTGCTCGCGCTGTCCAAGGCCCTCGACGTCGACCCGCAGCGGTTCTTCGAGGTGATCGACGGCGGCCCGCTCGACATGGGGTATCTGCGGGCCACGGCCGGGCTGGTGCTGAACGACGGGCTGTCCCCGGCACAGTTCGCGGTGGGGACGGCCGCCAAGGACGCGCGGCTCATCGTGGAGGCCGGCGAGCGGTACGGCGCCCGCCTGGACGTGGCCGAGGCGACTGCGCGGCGCTTCGAGCGGGCGGCCGCGCTGGGGCATGGAGACGAGGACATGGCGGCGGCGTACTTCGCCAGTTTCGCGGGGGACGGGGAGCAGGCCGCCGAGTGAGCCGGGCGCTCCTCGCCGGGCGGAGCCCGTGCCACCCTTGCCCCATGACTGAGGACACTGCCCTGCTCGTGATCGTCGACGCCGCGAACGTCGTGGGGTCGGTGCCCGACGGGTGGTGGCGGGAGCGGCGGGGGGCCGCGGAGCGGCTGCGGGACCGGCTGGCGGCGGACGGGGTGCCGGGGCGGGCAGGGGCGGACGTGGAGATCGTGCTCGTCGTCGAGGGGGCCGCTCGTGGTGTGGAGAGCGTGCCGGGGGTGCGGGTGGAGTCCGCCGCCGGCAGCGGGGACGACCACATGGTCGAGTTGGTCGCGCGGGCGGGCGGACGGCCCTGCCTGGTGGTGACCGCGGATCGGGAACTGCGGCGGCGAGTGACGGAGTCGGGGGCGGAAGTGGCGGGGCCGCGCACGGTTCGGCCGTAGCCGATTGCCGTGCGCGGCCCGCGCCCGGGCTCCGGGGTCCGGCTACGCGCTGCTTCCGGGCTCGCCCTTCTCCGCCTCCTGCACCGTCGTCTCCTCGTGCCGGCCCAGTCGGCTGTGCGAGCGGCCGTAGAGGAAGTACACGACGAAGCCGGCGGCCATCCAGATCGCGAAGCGGACCCACGTCTCGGCGGGAAGGTTGATCATCAGCCACAGCGAGGCGCACACCGACAGGATCGGGATGACCGGCACCCACGGGGTGCGGAAGGCCCGGGGCAGGTCGGGGCGGCTCTTGCGGAGGATGATCACACCGATGGCGACGACCACGAAGGCGAACAGCGTGCCGATGTTGACCAGCGCGGCCAGCTCCGTCAGCGGCGTGAACCCGGCGAGGACGGCGATGATCACACCGAGCAGGATCGTCGGCCGGTGCGGTGTCCTGAACCGCGGGTGGACGCGCGAGAAGAAGCGCGGCAGCAGGCCGTCGCGGCTCATCGCGAAGAACACACGCGTCTGACCGAGCAGCAGGATCATGCACACGGTCGTCAGGCCGACCGCGGCGCCGAAGCTGATGAAGCCCGCGTACCAGGGATGCCCGGTGGCCTTGAACGCGTCGGCGAGGGGGGCGTCGACGGACAGTTGGCTGTAATGCTGCATGCCGGTGACGACGATCGACACGAGGACGTACAGCGTCGTGCAGATGACGAGGGAGCCGAGGATGCCGCGCGGCATGTCGCGCTGCGGGTTCTTGGTCTCCTCGGCGGCCGTGGCCACGACGTCGAAGCCGATGAAGGCGAAGAACACGACCGAGGCGGCGGTGAAGATGCCCATCACGCCGAAGTTGGAGGGCGCCCAGCCGAACATCAGCTGGATCAGCGGGGAGTCGAGACTCGCCCCGGCCTCCACGGGCTGCGCCTTCGGGATGAACGGGTCGTAGTTGTCGGCCTTGATGAGGAACGCGCCCGCGATGATGACGACGAGGACGACCGTCACCTTGATGGCGACGACGACCGACGTGATCCGCGCGGACAGCTTCATGCCGACCACGAGGATGCCGGTGAGGACCAGGACCAGCGCGGCGGCGAGGATGTCGAAACCGAAGGTGCCGGCGCCCTCCCTGCTGCCCAGGGCCGCGGGCATCACCCAGCCCGCGTTGTCCATGAGCGACTGGATGTAGCCGGACCAGCCGACGGCCACCACCGCCGTGCCGAGTGCGAACTCCAGAACCAGGTCCCAGCCGATGATCCAGGCGGGCAGTTCACCGAGGGAGGCGTACGAGAACGTGTAGGCGGACCCGGCGACCGGGACGGTGGAGGCGAACTCGGCGTAACAGAGGGCGGCCAGGGCGCAGGCGACACCGGCCACCACGAACGCCAGAGCCGTGGCCGGCCCGGCGTTGTTCTTGGCGACTGTGCCGGTGAGAACGAAGATGCCGGTACCGATGATCACACCGACGCCGAAGACGGTCAGATCCAGCGCGGACAAGGACTTCTTGAGCGCGTGTTCCGGCTCCTCGGTGTCGAGGATGGACTGCTCGACCTTCTTCGTCCGGAAGAGGGTACTGCTCACGGGGTTACCTCCCACGCTCGTCGTCCTCGACATGATCGAGAGGTGGCATCACCCGTATGCCCCGGCACGGACGAATTCACGCCAACGGGCCGGTTCCCCCACCCTCTTGGTGGGGAAACCGGCCCGTCCGGTAACCGTCCGGTACCCGTTCGGCCGCATCGGCCCCGTCGGCCCGGTCAGTCGCGCGCGCTCTCCACGGCGTCCGCGGCACTGCGGCCGGTGGGGAGTCCGTCCAGCTTGGCGACCAGGCCGGTCACCTGCCGGGCGATGTCCGGCGCGGTCAGACCGATCTCGGCCAGGACCTCGGCGCGGGAGGCGTGGTCGAGGAAGCGCGGCGGGATCCCGAAGTCCCGCAGCGGCACGTCCACGCCCGCGTCGCGCAGCGCCTGGGCGATCGTCGAACCGACGCCACCGACCCGGCTGTTGTCCTCGACGGTGACGACCACGCGGTGCTGTTCGGCGAGCGGCGCCATGGCCTCGTCGACGGGTTTGACCCAGCGCGGGTCGACGACGGTCGTGGAGATGCCCTGCTTGTCGAGCAGACCGGCGATCTCCAGGCACATCGGCGCGAGGGCACCGACCGAGACCAGCAGCACGTCCGGCCGGTCGGTGCCGGGCTCGCGCAGGACGTCCATGCCGCCGACGCGCCGCACGGCGGGCACGGCGGGGCCGACGGCGCCCTTGGAGAAGCGGACCACGGTCGGCGCGTCGTCGACGGCGACGGCCTCGCGCAGCTGGGCGCGCACCTGGTCGGCGTCGCGCGGCGCGGCCAGCCGCAGCCCCGGGACGACCTGAAGGATCGACATGTCCCACATGCCGTTGTGGGAGGCCCCGTCGGTGCCCGTGACGCCGGCCCGGTCGAGCACGAAGGTGACGCCGCACTTGTGCAGGGCCACGTCCATCAGCACCTGGTCGAAGGCGCGGTTGAGGAACGTGGCGTACACGGCGAACACCGGGTGCACGCCGCCCGTGGCCAGACCGGCCGCGGAGACGGCGCCGTGCTGCTCGGCGATGCCGACGTCGTAGACGCGCTTGGGGAAACGCTTGGCGAACTTGTCCAGGCCCACCGGCTGGAGCATGGCCGCCGTGATGGCGACGATGTCCTCGCGCTCCTCGCCGAGTTGGACCATCTCCTCGCCGAAGACGGACGTCCAGTCGGCGCCGGCGCTGGCGATCGGCAGGCCGGTGTCGGGGTGGATCTTGCCGACGGCGTGGAACCGGTCCGCCTCGTCCTGGAGGGCGGGCTGGTAGCCGCGGCCCTTCTCGGTGAGGCAGTGCACGATGACCGGCCCGCCGAACCGCTTGGCCTTGGCGAGCGCCGACTCCAGGGCCTCCAGGTCGTGCCCGTCGATCGGGCCGACGTACTTCAGGCCGAGGTCCTCGAACATGCCCTGCGGGGCGATGAAGTCCTTCAGCCCCTTCTTGGCGCCGTGCAGGGTGTCGTAGAGCGGCCGTCCGACGACGGGCGTGCGCTCCAGGACCTCCCTGGTGCGGGCCAGGAAGCGCTCGTAGCCGTCGGTGGTGCGCAGGGTCGCCAGGTGGTTGGCGAGGCCGCCGATGGTCGGCGCGTAGGAGCGCTCGTTGTCGTTGACGACGATGACGAGCGGGCGGTCCTTGGCGTCGGCGATGTTGTTCAGCGCCTCCCAGGCCATGCCGCCGGTCAGCGCCCCGTCACCGATCACGGCCACGACGTGGTCGTCGCGCTCCAGGATCTGGTTGGCCTTGGCGATGCCGTCGGCCCAGCCGAGGACGGTCGAGGCGTGCGAGTTCTCGATGACGTCGTGCTCGGACTCGGCCTGCGAGGGGTAGCCCGACAGGCCGCCCTTCATCTTCAGCTTCGAGAAGTCCTGACGGCCGGTGAGCAGCTTGTGGACGTAGGACTGGTGGCCGGTGTCCCAGAGCACCTTGTCCTTGGGCGAGTCGAAGACCCGGTGCAGGGCGATGGTGAGCTCCACCACGCCGAGGTTGGGGCCGAGGTGTCCGCCGGTCTTGGAGACCGCTTCCACGAGGAAGGTCCGGATCTCCTCCGCCAGCTGGTTCAGCTCCTCCAGGTTGAGCCGGTCCAGATCGCGCGGTCCCCTGATGCGGGTCAGCAGCGGCACCCGTGCCTCCTTGCAGTAGAGCTGTTGCCGGGCTTGTCGAGTCTAATGTTCCGCCGCGGCGGAAGGCGTCCGGGCGGTGCGTCGTACGTCACCCGATGTGCCGTACCCGGTTACGGCCCGCTCCATGACACGGCTGTGCCCGGCACCCCTGGGGTGCCGGGCACAGCTTCCGGACGGCCGTCGGCGGCGTTACGCGCGACCCGCCGTCCGCTGGGTCTTGCGGGTGACCGAGTCGATGACCACGGTCGCCAGCAGCACGCCACCGGTGATCATGTACTGGACCGGCGCTCCGGTGCCCTGGAGGGCCAGGCCGTACTGGATCGAGGTGATCACCATGACACCGAGCAGGGCGTTCCAGATGCGGCCGCGGCCGCCGAAGAGGCTGGTGCCGCCGATGACGGCCGCCGCGATGACGTTCATCAGCAGGTCACCGGCGCCGGCGCTCTGGTTGGCGGCCGCGATCTTGGAGGCCCAGAAGAGGCCGCCGATCGCGGCGAACAGGCCCGCGAGGGCGAACACCGAGACACGGACCGCGACGACGTTGATGCCCGCGCGGCGGGACGCCTCGACGCTGCCGCCGAGCGCGAACACCTTGCGGCCGTACGAGGTGCGGCGCACCAGGAAGTCCATGGCGACCAGGACGACGAGGAACAGCAGCAGGGCCAGGGGCAGGCCCTTGTACTGGTTGAACATGACCGCGGCGGCGTAGGCGACGACGGCCAGCAGACCGGTGCGCAGCAGAATGTCGCTCAGCGGCCGGGACGGGACTCCCGCGGCCTCCCGGCGGCGGCTGTCGAAGAAGGCGGAGAGGAAGTAACCCGCGACGGCGAGCGTCGCCAGGCCGTACGCGGCGGCGACGTCGGAGAAGTAGTACGTGGTCAGCTGCCCGACCACGCCCTCGCTGTCGAGGTTGATGGTGCCGTTCTGGCCCAGCAGCTGGAGCATGAAGCCGTTCCAGAACAGCAACCCCGCCAGGGTGACCGCGAAGGCCGGAGCCCCGATCCTGGCGAAGAAGAAGCCGTGCAGGGCGCCGATCGCCGCGCCGCCGACGACGGCGATCACCAGGGCGAGCCATTCGTTCACGCCGTGGGTGATGGAGAGGACGGCGAAGACGGCACCGGAGACACCGCTGACCGAGCCGACCGACAGGTCGATCTCCCCGAGCAGCAGCACGAAGATGATGCCGACCGACATCATGCCGGTCGCGACCATGGCGACGGAGATGTCGTTGAGGTTCTTCGCGGACAGGAACGCCGAGTTCAGGCTCTGGAACGTGACGCAGATGACGACCAGGCCGACGACGACCGGGATGGAACCCAGGTCACCGCCGCGGATCTTGCGCTTGAACTCGGTGAGGTAGCCGGCGAAGCCCTGCTCCCGGACGAGCAGCCGGGGGTCGACGGCGGTGTCGGAGCCGGGGGCGGCCTCGGGGTTCTCCACGACGTGCCCGTCGGTGGGCGTGGAGGTCTTTTCGATGCTCACTTCTGAGCCTCCCCGTTGGTGCGCGCCGCACGGCGGGTCACGGCGTTGTCCGTGGCACCGGTGATGGCGGAGATGATCTCTTCCTGTGAGGTCGACTTGACCTCGAAGACACCGTTGTTGCGCCCGAGGCGCAGCACGGCGACCTTGTCCGCGACCGCCTTCACATCGGCCATGTTGTGGCTGATGAGCACCACGGCGTGGCCGCGCTCACGGAGCCGCTCGACCAGGTCGAGGACCTGTGCGGTCTGCTCCACGCCGAGCGCCGCGGTCGGCTCGTCGAGGATGACCAGCTTCGGCTCGCCGAGCATGGAGCGGGCGATGGCCACGGTCTGGCGCTGACCGCCGGAGAGCGAGGCGATCGGGATGCGGACGCTGGGGATGCGGATCGACAGCGTGTCGAGCAGCTCGCGCGAGCGGCGCTCCATCTCGACCTCGTCGAGGACGCCGCGGCGGCGCACTTCCCGGCCCAGGAACAGGTTGCCGACGACGTCGATGTTGTCGCACAGCGCGAGGTCCTGGTAGACGGTCGCGATGCCCAGGTTCTGGGCGTCGTGCGGCTTGTTGATCGATACGGCCTTGCCCTCCCACTCGATGACGCCGTCATCGATGGGGTGCACGCCGGCGATCGTCTTGACCAGCGTGGACTTTCCGGCGCCGTTGTCGCCGACCAGGGCGACCACTTCACCGGCATGGACCTCAAGCTCTACGTCGGTGAGCGCCTGGACGGCACCGAATCGCTTGGAGACCCCGCGCAACGCCAGCACGGGCGTAGCGGACACGTGAATCATCTCCTTCGCCGCCTGACCCGGCGGAAGGTAGTGCAGAAGAATTGGGGGTTCCGTCCGGCGCCCCGCCTAGCTTGCGGGGCTGGTGTGTGCGGGGCGCCGGAGGAGCTGTGCGCGGTCGTCCCGCAGGCCTGGTGACCTGCGGGACGACCGTCGGACCGTTTAGTTGAGGCCGATCTTGTCGCAGGCGGCCTTGTACTTGGCGGTGCAGATCTCGTTGACGGTGTAGACGCCGTCCTTGATGACGGTGTCCTGGATGTTGTCCTGGGTCAGCGAGACGACCGGGACGAGCACGGAGGGGACGCCCTTGGTGGTGGGGCTGTCGACCTTGTCCTTGGCGACGGAGTCGAGCGACTCGCCGTGGGCCAGCGCGACTGCCATCTTCGCGGCGGCCTCGGCCTCGGGGGCGTACGGCTTGTAGACGCTCATGTACTGCTCGCCGGCGACGATGCGCTGCACACCGGCGAGTTCGGCGTCCTGGCCGGTCACGGGCGGCAGCTTGTCGAAGCCGCCGGCCTTGAGCGCGGTGATGATACCGCCGGCCATGCCGTCGTTGGCGGAGTAGACGCCGACGATCTTGTCCTTACCGAGGGCGGAGATGGCGCCCTCCATGTTCTTGTTGGCGTTCTCCGGCTTCCACTCCTTGGTGTCGTACTCCTTGCCGATCTTCACCTTGCCGTCGAGGACGGAGTGGGCGCCCTTCTTGAACAGGGCGGCGTTCGGGTCGGTGATCGACCCGTTCATCATGACGATCTGCCCGTCCTCGGCCTTGTCGCCCAGGGCCTTGAGCAGGGCCTCGCCCTGGGTCTTGCCGACCTGCTCGTTGTCGAACGAGGTGTAGGCGTCGATCGGGCCCTCGGCCAGGCGGTCGTAGGCGACGACCGGGATGCCGGCATCCTTGGCCTTCTTCACCGAGTTGGCGATGGCCTTGGCATCCACGGCGTCCAGGATGAGCACGTCCACCTTGTTGGTGATCATGGTCTCGACCTGCTGGTTCTGGGTCGTGGCATCCTGCTTGGCGTTGGCGTAGACGACCTCGCCCTTGTTGTTCGTCAGCTCCTTGATCTGCTTCTCGATCAGGGGCCGGTCGAACTTCTCGTAACGCGCGGTCTGGTTCTCCGGGAGCAGGAGACCGACCTTGATGTTGTCGCCCTTCTTGGCGGCCGCGTCCGACGAGGAGTCACTGCCGCCGTCGGCCTCCTTGGCGCTGCCACAGGCGGCGAGGGAAACGGCCATGGCCGTGGCGGCGACGGCGAAGACGGTGCGGCGCATGCGGGTGTTCACTTCTAGAAACCTCCCTGACGAGGCCGCGACATTGCGGCCGAGGTGGCTGGAAGTCAACTCGGCCACACGTGCGACGTCAAGAAGTAAATCCTTAACGAGATGGCAACGGTGCCATCCGTTCTCTAAGTGAAGGCAGGGGCAGTGGCCTTCAGGGGGCCCGTGGCAGTCCCGTCCAAAAGGGTCGAATCGCCCATCTCGCTGAGAGCGAGAGCGAGCGCTCCGAGCACCTCCGCACGGCCGCCGAGGGCACCGGGGAGAACGGACAACTGGCGTGCCGCACTGGGGATCGCGTAGCGGCCGACAGACTCCCGGATCGGCCCGAGCACCAGCTCACCGGCCTCGGCGAGATCACCGCCGAGGACCACCCGGCTCGGGTTCAGCAAGTTGCAGAGATTGGCCACCCCACTGCCGATGTGGCGGCCGACGTCGGCGATCACCCGACGACAGCCCGGGTCTCCGTCCCGAGCGAGCCGTACGACGCCCTCCATGGTCAGATCGGTGCCGTGACTGGACTGGAGGAGCGGGAGCACGTACCGCGCGGCCGCGAAGGTCTCCAGGCAGCCGCGGTTGCCGCAACGGCACACCGGGCCGGATTCATCGAGTGTAATATGTCCTATTTCTCCAGCGGTGCCGCCGGGTCCGCGATAAATCTTGCCGTCGATCACCAGGCCGGCGCCGACACCGCTCGCGACCTTGATGTAGGCCAGGTCGCGGACGCCCCTGCCGCTGCCCCAGACCATTTCGCCGAGGGCGCCGAGATTGGCGTCGTTGTCCACGTGCACGGGGACGCCGAGGCGTCCGCGCAGCTCCTCGGCGGGGTTGGTGCCGGTCCAGCCGGGGAGGATGGCGGTCGAACCGAGGGTGCCGGACTCGACGTCGATGGGGCCCGGGACGCCGAGACCGACTCCGGCGATCTTGGAGCGGTCGACGCCCGTGGCTTCGATCAGGCGGCTGACCAGCTGTTCCGCGCGGTCGAAGCCCTGCGTGGACGAGGCGTCCACGTCCAGCGGCTCGGACTCCTCGGCGAGAACCTGGTGGGCGAGGTTGCCGATCGCGACGCGCAGGTGGGTGTGGCCGAAGTCGACGCCTATGACGATGCCGGCGTCACCGCTCAGCGACACGCTGCGGGCCCTGCGGCCGCCGGCGGAGGTCGGAGTGACCTCGACGGTGCCGCCGTCCTTCAACTCCCGGACGATGTTGGAGACCGTCGCCGCGGACAGACCTGTCGTCCGCGCGATCTCGGCCTGGGTGAGGGAGCCCGCCAGGCGCACGGCTCGTACGACCCGCTCCAGGTTGGCTCGGTGCAGCGACGACTGCGACCCCGGAGTCTCCACGACGACCTCCTGCGCACGGGGCCGCATCGATGAGACCCCGTCTATGTCCAACTAGTGAACTCTAAGCTGAGCCGTTCGGGTCGCCTCCCGTCAAGAGGTTGAACTGATTCCGGGGTGTACGCGGGTCGTCGCGGAGCGCTATGTGGGGGTACGCGCTTTCTGCTGGGGTGGTGGCTGTGCGGCTGTCCGGGGTGTTTCGGGGGCACCTCCTCACCGGGCGCCGACGGCGGGTCGGCACCGGAGGGTGTCCGTCCTCGGAGCGGCGCGATGGGGTTGCGTGCCGACCGGCTGTTCGTTGACGCGCCGACCGCTGCGGGCGGACATCCCCCGGCACGGCCCCTCGCGTACGACGGCGCGTGCGGGAGCGTTGTGGTGCGCGCCCGTCCCGCCCGGGCTGCGGGCAAGGCGACAGCGCCGGGCGCCTACCGCCGCTCAGGGCTACTTCAGCGCGCCGGCCGTCAGGCCTTGCACCACCTGCCGCTGGAAGATGATGTACGCGGCGAGGACCGGCAGCATCGCCATCACCAGGCCCGCGAAGAGGCCCGACCAGTCGCCCTTGTAGCCCTGGCTGACCGCCAGCTGGACCAGGCCCTGGGTGAGGACACGCTTGTCCGGGTCGGTGTTGAGGACCGTGGGGAGCATGTACTGGTTCCACTGGCCCAGGAAGTTGAAGATGCCGACGCTGATCAGGCCGGGCTTGGCCATGGGGAGCATGATCTGGAAGAACGTGCGGCTGTGCGACGCGCCGTCGACGAAGGCCGCTTCGGCGATCGACGTCGGCAGCGTGCGGAAGAACGCCGTCAGGAAGAACACCGTGAACGGCAGCGAGTAGGCGATGTAGACCAGGATCAGGCCGTGGATGCTGTTCAGCAGGCCCATGTTGTTCACCACGTAGAACAGCGGGACCAGCGCGAGCATGATCGGGAAGCTCATGCCGCCGATGAACAGGTAGTAGATGAAACGGTTGCCCGGGAAGTCGAAGCGGGCCAGGACGTAGGCCGCCATCGAGCCGAGGACCAGTGTGCCGATGAGCGAACCACCCACCACCGGGACGGTGTTGAGGAAGTAGTCGCTCATGTCGGCCTGGGTCCACGCCCGTGACCAGTTGTCGAAGCGCAGGGAGTCCGGGAGCGACCAGGGGGAGCTGAAGATGGAACGGTCGTCCTTGAAGGAGGTCATGACCGCCCAGAGCAGCGGCATGACCACCATGAACGCCCAGATGACCAGGACGCCGTGGGAGAAGACGTTGAGGACGGTGCCCTCTTTCTTCTCCCTGGGGGGTGCCGGCGGCCGGATGTCCGTCTTGGTGATCGGGGCTCCGGACTCGGCCGGCAGCAGCGCGGGGGTTTCGGTCGTCTTCATCGGAAATCTCCGTGGATACTCCGCCCTCCAGGGCGGAGAGGAAACGGACCCCTGCGAAGCAGGGCATTGTGCGGGGTTTCGCCCCCTGGGCGAAACCCCGTGCTCTGACCAGCAGCTTTGTTCTTTACCTGTCCCGACGCTAATTTGTGAGAGTGGCCACGACGCATGTGAAGCGGGCGTTCAAGTACCGCTTCTATCCCACGGGTGAGCAGGCAGCAGAGCTGTCGCGCACGTTCGGCTGCGTCCGCAAGGTCTACAACATGGCGCTCGCCGCCCGCACAGAGGCATGGACGCGGCAGGAGCGGGTGAACTACAACCAGACGTCGGCGATGCTGACGGCGTGGAAAAAGACCGAGGAACTGGCGTTCCTCAACGAGGTCTCTTCCGTGCCGCTGCAGCAGTGCCTGCGCCATCTGCAAGTCGCGTTCACACACTTCTTCGGCAAGCGGGCGAAGTACCCGCGCTTCAAGTCGAAGAAGAAGTCCCGGAAGTCCGCCGAGTACACCACCAGCGGTTTCCGCTTCCGCGACGGTGAGCTGACGCTCGCCAAGATGCGCGAGCCGCTGGACATCGTGTGGTCCCGGCCGCTCCCCGAGGGTGCGAAGCCGTCCACGGTGACCGTGTCGCAGGACGCGGCTGGGCGCTGGTACGTGTCGATGCTGTGCGACGACCCGACGGTGAAGCCGCTGCCCGCGAGCAATGCCGCCGTAGGTGTGGATGTCGGCCTGGATCACCTCCTCACGCTCTCCACTGGCGAGAAGGTCGCCAACCCCAGGCACGAGCGCAAGGATCGTTCCCGTCTCGCCCTGGCTCAGCGGCGTCTGGCGAAGAAGGCCAAGGGGTCGGCCAATCGCGTCAAGGCGCGGCGTAAGGTCGCCAAGATCCATGCCCGTATCGCGGACCGTCGCCGTGACGGGCTCCACAAGCTGACCACTCGACTCGTTCGTGAGAACCAAACGATCGTGATCGAGGACCTGACCGTGCGCAACATGGTCAAGAACCGGACCCTGGCCCGCGCCATCAGCGACGCGGCGTGGTCGGAGTTCCGGAGCGTGCTGGAGTACAAGGCCGCCTGGTATGGGCGGGAAGTGATCGCGGTGGACCGCTTCTTCCCCTCGTCCAAGCTGTGCTCCACCTGCGGCACCCTCCAGCAGAAGATGCCGCTGCACGTCCGCACATGGACGTGCGACTGCGGCACGACCCACGATCGGGACGTGAACGCAGCGAAGAACATGCTGGCCGCCGGACGGGCGGTGTCGGCCTGTGGAGCTGGTGTAAGACCTCAACGGAGCACTCCGGGCGGGCAGTCGGCGATGAACCAGGAAGTCTCACGGCGCGAGCCGTAAGAATCCCCTCCCTTCAGGGAGAGGAACGTCAACGGTCAGTACTCCAGCCGCTCGCGACGGCCCAGCCGCATCACCACGGCGGCGAAGGCCAGCGTGACGACGAGCAGGGCGACACCGATGGTGGTGGCGTAGGCGGCCTGCCCGTCGCGGAACGCCTTCTGGTACACGTACAGGACCATGACGGTGGTCGAGTAGTCGGGACCGCCCGGTCCGGTCGTCATGATCTGCACGACCGCGAACGACTCGGCGCCCAGGGCGAGGATGCCCATGTAGACCCAGCCGGACTGCACCGTGTCCCAGAGGAGGGGCAGGGTGACCCGGAAGAACGTGGTGACGCGGTTCGCGCCGTCCAGGAGCGCCGCCTCGTACATCTCCGCCGGGATGGAGGCCATGCCTGCGGAGAAGAGGACCACGAAGAAGCCGACCGTGGACCAGACGAGGACCGCCATGACGGCCCACAGCGCCAGGTCGGGGTCGCCGAGCCACAGGGGCTGGACGTCGTCGAGGCCGATGCCGCGCAGGAGCGAGTTGATCGCGCCGCTGTCCGGCCTGTACACGAACGCGAACAGCAGCGCGACGATGGCGATCGAGAGGACCTGCGGGAAGAAGTAGACGATCTTGTAGAACGAGGAGCCTCGGACGCCGGTGATCACCGGGCCGTTCCTTCTCTTTCTGCCGCCCACGTTGATCATGAAGGCGAAGAACAGCGCGAGACCGATCGTCACCACCGGCAGCAGGAGGGCGAACAGCAGGCTGTGCTGCAACGACTTCCAGAAGATGTCGTCATCGAGCATGCGGCTGTAGTTGCCGAAACCGACCATCTTGTATTCGGGGCTCAGGCCGGTCCAGTCCGTGAACGAGTAATAGATGGACTGGATGAACGGCCAGACCACGAAGAGCGCGTACAGGCCGAGGGGCAACGCGAGGAAGCCCACGATGAACCGGTACTTGCCGTGCTGCATCGCCACTCCGGTGCCGTTGCGGGAATTGGGTTTCCGGTGCCGTTACTGGTGCTTGTAGTGCTTGATGGAGTCGTCCTCGGCGGCCTCGTCGGCGAAGGCCTGGATCTTCTTGATGGCCTCGGCCGGGGTGAGGCGGCCGGCCATCATCTCGCCCAGACCGGACACGCCGATCTTCTCCTTCTGCAACTGCACATACCAGTCCTGGAGACGGGGATTCACCACGTTCTCCCCGGCCTTGTCCAGCGCCGCGACACCCGACTTCAGACCGGGGGTGAGGGCGACGCCGTCGGTACCGCCGTTGTACGCGGTCAGCGACTTCACCTTGCCGGTGAAGTTCTTCGAGGAGGCCTCGCTGAGCATGATGCGGAGCTGTTCCATACCGCCGGCGGCGTTGTTCGCCTTGGCCGGGACGATGAAAGGCTCTCCGCCGGAGGCCCAGATGGTGCCGAAGGGCATCTTGTCGGAGGAGTCGAGGCCGGTGGGCGCGGAGACGGCCAGGTCGAAGTCCTCCGGGATGACGTTGGCGGACTCGTTCTCCACCCAGGAGCCGTTCGGGATGAACAGCGCCTTGCCCTCGGCCCAGGCGGTTTGCGACTGGATGTGGTCCAGGCCCGGGGTGCCCTTGAGGACGTAGCCCTTCCTGTAGAGCTCGTAGTACGCCTCGAAGCAGGCCTTGACGGCCGGGTGCTTCCAGGCGTTCGGCTCCAGGTTGTCGATCGCGTCGAGGACTTCACGGCCGCCGACCTTGCCGATCATCGGGTAGAGCGAGAAGGGGAGGTAGTACGGGTATTTGCCCGCGTACGTCCAACCCGCCATGCCCTTCTTCTTGGCCTTCGCGCACACCGCGAGCATCTGGTCCCAGGTCTCGGGGTACTGCTCGTCGAGCGAGTCCAGGGCCTTCTGCGAGTACCAGACGCCGTACACCGTGTAGGCGTAGTACAGGATCCAGACCTTCTCGCCGTCGAACTGGCCCATCTCCACGATGCCGGGGCGCAGCGTGTCGCGGACCTTCTTGTCCGGGTCGTCGTAGGAGGGCGCGTCCAGCAGCGGGGTGAGGTCGGTGAGCTGGTTCTTGCCGACCAGGACGCCCATGTCCATCTGCTCGGCGCCGGAGTTGTCGATGAGGTCCGGCGGGGTGCCCTGGTTGAAGCGGGGCTGGAGGGTGGACTGGATCTTCTGGGTGGCGGAGAACTTCACCTGGGCCTTGGGGAAGTTCTTCTCGTAGATCTTCACGGCGTCCTCGGCGTACTCCTTGCCGAAACCGCCGTCGAACAGGACGAATTCCATGCGGGCCGTGTCATTGACGGCGAGCGGGTTCTTCGCGGTCTTCTTTCCGGCCTTGGCCTTGTCTCCACTGTCGCCGCCGCCGCTGCTGGCGCAGGCCGACAGGAAGCTCATGGTGGGGACGGAGATCAGACCGAGCGCGGCAGACCTCCTGATCAGATCGCGGCGGCCGACACCTTCGGTGCCGTGGTTCTCGGCGGAAGTGGATCCCATGCTCAAGTCCTCGCCTTCTCCAGGACTCAGGCGGTGAACCGGATCCTCCGGCACCGCGATCGGGTCAAGCTGGGTCGTGCAGGGAAGTGCGGGTGCTGACGTGCGGATCGTGTGAATGCCCGACAGGTATAGTCCATTTTCCGTCGGCGGATCAAGATCGAGTACAAGGTTGGCCATGGGTCTTATCCGAGTTGAGACCTCGCGGAAGTATGAGCGGCTTGCGGGTGCTCCGCCGGAAATATCCCGGACACCACGCCCTGGTGCCACAGCAACACCCTTGACACTCTCCGCCACTTGGGCAACTACTGGTCCTTGCGCATCGAAGGTGACAACGTTGTCCACTGCGCAGGGAGGGTACCCGTTGATACAGCGGAAAGCTCGGCACAGATGGGGTTCGGCGGTCGTGTCGGCGACCGCCTTAGCTCTAGCCCTGGCTTCACAGGGCGTTGCGATCGCACTGCCCCTGGCCCCCGAGAGACCCGATCGGGAGTTCAGGTCCTCCTTCGAGGCGGACGACCCGCTTCCGGAGTGGACGAACACGGTCGACACCGGTCCCGGCGGCGGCAAGCGCGCCTCCGGAGTGGACGGCGGCTACAGCAGCGGCATACCGGGCCATGTGACCGACCGGGTCACCGACGTCCGGGCCAGCGCCGAGAACACCGGCGGTGGCGAGGTGAAGGAGAACCTCGTCGACGGCGAGCCGAGCACCAAGTGGCTGGCCTTCGAGCCCACCGGCTGGGTGGAGTTCGACCTGGACAAACCAGTCAGAATAGTGCGATATGCACTGACCTCGGCCAATGACGCCGATGAACGCGACCCCGAGGACTGGACCCTGAAGGGCTCGGCCGACGGCACGGAGTGGACGACGCTCGACATCCGTGCCGGCGAGTCCTTCACCGAGCGGTTCCAGACGAAGACCTACGACCTGGCCGAACCCGCCGACTACCGGCACTTCCGGCTGGAGGTCACCCGGAACAACGGCGGCGGCATCCTGCAGCTCGCCGACCTCCAGCTGTCCACGGGCGGCGGCGCCGGACCGGCCCCGCCGGACATGCTCTCGCTGGTCGACCGGGGGCCGAGCGGTTCCCCCACCGCCAAGGCGGGCGCCGGGTTCACGGGCAAGCGCGCGCTGCGCTACGCCGGCCGGCACACCGCCGAGGGACGGGCGTACTCGTACAACAAGGTCTACGACGTGAACGTCGCCGTCGGCCGGAACACGCGGCTGGCGTACCGGATCTTCCCGTCGATGACCGACGGCGACCTCGACTACGACGCGACGAACGTCTCCGTCGACCTGGCCTTCACCGACGGCACCCACCTGAGCGACCTGCGCGCCACCGACCAGCACGGCTTCCCGCTGACCCCGCGGGGGCAGGGCGCCTCCAAGATCCTTTACGTCAACCAGTGGAACGACGTGGCCTCACGGATCGGCTCGGTCGCGGCCGGGAAGACCGTGGACCGGATCCTGGTGGCCTACGACTCCCCCGAGGGCCCGGCGAAGTTCCGCGGCTGGCTGGACGACGTGAGCATCGCCTCCGTCGCCCCCGAGCGGCCGAAGGCGCATCTGTCGGACTACGCGGTGACCACCCGCGGCACCAACTCCAGCGGCGGCTTCTCGCGGGGCAACAACTTCCCGGCGACGGCGGTGCCGCACGGCTTCAACTTCTGGACGCCGGTGACCAACGCCGGTTCGCTGAGCTGGCTGTACGACTACGCGCGGGGGAACAACGCGGACAACCTGCCGACGATCCAGGCGTTCAGCGCGAGCCACGAGCCGAGTCCCTGGATGGGCGACCGGCAGACCTTCCAGGTGATGCCGTCGCTCGCCACCGGTACTCCGGACCTCGGCCGGGAAGCGCGCGAGCTGGCCTTCCGGCACGAGAACGAGACCGCGCGGCCGTACTACTACGGGGTGCGGTTCGAGAACGGGCTGAAGGCCGAGATGGCGCCGACGGACCACGCGGCGGCGCTGCGCTTCACCTACCCGGGTGACGACGCGAGCGTCCTGTTCGACAACGTGACGGACCAGGCGGGGCTCACACTCGACAAGGACAAGGGGGTCGTCACCGGCTACTCGGACGTGAAGTCCGGGCTGTCGACGGGCGCGACCCGGCTGTTCGTCTACGGCGAGTTCGACCAGCCGGTGGCCGAGGGCGACTCCAGCGGCGTCAAGGGCCACCTCCGCTTCAAGGCCGACGACCGCACGGTCACCCTGCGCCTGGCGACCTCGCTCATCAGCCTCGACCAGGCCAGGGACAACCTCCGTCAGGAGATCCCGGAGGGCAGGTCCTTCGAAGCGGTGAAGAAGAGCGCCCAGCGGCAGTGGGACCGGCTGCTCGGCAAGGTCGAGGTGGAGGGCGCGACCCCCGACCAGCTGACGACGCTGTACTCCAGCCTGTACCGGCTGTACCTGTACCCGAACTCCGGCTTCGAGAAGGTCGACGGGGAGTACCGGTACGCCTCGCCCTTCTCCCCCATGCCGAACCCGGACACCCCGACGCACACCGGCGCGAAGATCGTCGACGGCAAGGTGTACGTCAACAACGGCTTCTGGGACACCTACCGCACGACCTGGCCGGCGTACTCGCTCCTCACGCCGGGCCAGGCGGGTGAGTTGGTCGACGGGTTCGTGCAGCAGTACAAGGACGGCGGCTGGACCTCGCGCTGGTCCTCCCCCGGCTACGCGGACCTCATGACGGGCACCTCGTCGGACGTGGCGTTCGCGGACGCGTACGTCAAGGGCGTGGACTTCGACGCCAAGGCGGCGTACGAGGCGGCCGTGAAGAACGCGACGGTCGTCCCGCCGAACTCGGGCGTCGGCCGCAAGGGCATGACCACCTCCCCCTTCCTCGGCTACACGAGCACCGAGACCCATGAGGGCCTGTCCTGGGCGCTGGAGGGCTACCTCAACGACTACGGCATCTCCCGCATGGCCCGAAAGCTCTACGAGGAGACGGGCGAGCGGCGCTACAAGGAGGAGTCGGAGTACTTCCTGAACCGCGCCCGGGACTATGTGAACCTCTTCGATCGGAAGGCCGGGTTCTTCCAGGGCCGGAACGCCAAGGGCGACTGGCGGGTCGCGTCCTCGACGTACGACCCGCGGGTGTGGGGCCACGACTACACCGAGACCAACGGCTGGGGGTACGCCTTCACCGCCCCGCAGGACAGCCGGGGCCTGGCCAACCTGTACGGCGGGCGCGAGGGCCTCGCCGGCAAGCTGGACGCGTACCTGTCCACCCCCGAGACGGCCTCCCCCGAGTTCGTCGGCTCCTACGGCGGTGTCATCCACGAGATGACCGAGGCCCGGGACGTGCGGATGGGCATGTACGGGCACTCCAACCAGGTCGCCCACCACGCCCTGTACATGTACGACGCGGCCGGGCAGCCCTGGAAGACGCAGAAGAACGTGCGTGAGGTGCTGTCCCGGCTGTACACGGGCAGCGAGATCGGTCAGGGCTACCACGGCGACGAGGACAACGGCGAGCAGTCGGCCTGGTACCTGTTCTCCGCGCTCGGCTTCTACCCGCTGGTGATGGGCAGCGGCGAGTATGCGATCGGCTCGCCCCTGTTCGAGAAGGCGACCGTGCATCTGGAGAACGGGCGCGAGCTCGTGGTGAGGGCGCCCCGGAACAGCGCCAAGAACGTCTACGTGCAGGGGCTGAAGGTCAATGGCCGCACCTGGTCGAAGACCTCGCTGCCGCACTCGGTGGTCGCCAAGGGCGGTGTCCTGGAGTTCGACATGGGCTCGCGACCGTCGTCCTGGGGCACGGGCAAGGACGCGGCGCCGGTGTCGATCACCCAGGACGACGAGGTGCCCACGCCCCGGGCGGACCTGCTGAAGGGCGACGGTGTCCTGTTCGACGACACGTCGGCGACCGATGCCGCGGTGACCTCCGTGGACCTGCCGGTCCGCGAGGGCGCCGAGGCGCTCCAGTACACCCTGACGTCGTCGACGGACCGGGCGAAGGCACCGGCCGGCTGGACGCTCCAGGGCTCCTCGGACGGCGAGACGTGGCGGACGCTGGACCGGCGCTCCGGGGAATCCTTCGCCTGGGACCGGCAGACCCGCGCGTTCTCGGTGACGTCACCGGGTACGTACGGGAAGTACCGCCTGGTCCTCGACGGCGAGGCGACGCTGGCGGAGGTCGAACTGCTGAGCTGAGCAGCTGAGTTGGGAGTCTCATGCCGCTTCCCGTGCCCGCCCTGCCCGACGGTGTCGACCCGGCCTGGCTGCCACCCGCGGCCTTCCGGGCGATCGGTGGCCGCCGGACGCTGATCCGAGGATCGGGTTTGCTGGTGGAGACGGTGCACGGGGAGGTGGCGGAGGCCTGCCGGAGGTTCGGGGGCCGGGTCGTACGGGACGCGTCGGACGACGGCCCGTACGACCTGGTCCTCGGCCTCGGTGCCGACGGCCTCGGCGACGAGGGCTTCGCCACCGCGCGCGAGGGCGGCACGACGACCGTCACCGCCTCCGGCGGTCGCGGGCTGCTGTACGGGCTGTTCCACGTCGTGCGCCTCGGGGAGGCGGCCTTCACCGGCACGTGGGCGCGGGAGATCCGTCGTCCCGCCCTCGCGCCGCGCATGCTCGACCACTGGGACAACGTGGCCGTGCACCCGGTCATGGGCCAGGTGGAGCGCGGGTACGCGGGCGGCTCCCTGTTCTGGGAGGACGGCAGGGCACGAGGCGAACCCGGCCGGGTGCGGGCCTACGGCAGGCTGCTGGCGGCGTGCGGGATCAACGCGCTCTCCGTGAACAACGTCAACGTGCACGCCACCGAGGCGCGTCTGCTGACCGACCGGATCGGTGAAGTGGCCGCGATCGCCGAGGCGTTGCGGCCCTACGGCATCCGCACCCACCTGTCGGTCTCCTTCGCCGCCCCGATCACGCTCGGCGGACTCCCCACGGCCGACCCGCTGGACGAGGCCGTGCGCTCCTGGTGGGCCGGGGTGACCCGGCGGGTGTACGAGGCGATACCCGACTTCGGCGGGTACGTCGTGAAGGCCGACTCGGAGGGGCAGCCGGGCCCGTCCGCCTACGGCCGCGGTCACGCCGAGGGCGCGAACCTGCTGGCGGCGGCGCTGGAGCCGTTCGGCGGCACGGTGCACTGGCGGGCCTTCGTCTACGACCACCGCCAGGACTGGCGGGACCGGACGACCGACCGCGCCCGGGCCGCGTACGACCACTTCGTGCCCCTGGACGGCGCGTTCGCGGCGAACGCCGTGCTCCAGGTGAAACACGGGCCGATGGACTTCCAGGTGCGTGAGCCGGTCTCGCCGCTCATCGGGGCGATGCCGCGCACCCGGCTGGCGGTGGAGCTGCAGGCCACCCAGGAGTACACCGGGCAGCAACGGCACGTGTGCTGGCTGGGGCCGATGTGGAGCGAGGTGCTGCGTTTCCGGCACGCACCCGGGTCCGCGGTCGGCGCGTCGGCGCGGGGCGGGCTCGTCGCCGTGTCGAACGCCGGTGACGACCCGTTCTGGACGGGGCATCCGCTGGCGCAGGCCAACCTGTACACCTTCGGGCGGCTGGCCTGGCAGCCGGACGCCGAGCCGCGCGCGGTGCTGGACGAGTGGATCGCGCTCAGCTTCCCGGACGCCCCCGCCCGGCTGGCCGACGGGCTGCACGCCGTGCTCGACGGTTCATGGCGGACGTACGAGAAGTACACCGCTCCCCTGGGCGTGGGCTTCATGGTGCAGCCGGGACACCACTACGGGCCGAGCGTGGACGGGTACGAGTACAGCCCGTGGGGGACCTATCACTTCGCCGACCGGGACGGGATCGGCGTCGACCGCAGTGCGACGACCGGCACGGGTTTCGCCGGGCAGTACGGCAAGCCGTGGTCCGAGCTGTACGAGTCGCCGCAGACCTGCCCCGACGAGCTGCTGCTGTTCTTCCACCATGTGCCCTACGGGCATGTGCTCACGAGCGGGAAGACCGTTGTCCAGCACATCTACGACACGCACTTCGAGGGCGTCGAGGAGGTCGAGGAGGCCCGCCGGGTGTGGGCGGGCCTCGCGGACCTCGTCGACCCGGGGCGCCACGCGCGGGTGGCCGAGCGCTACGAGGAGCAGCTCCGCGGTGCCCGCGAGTGGCGCGACCAGATCAACAGCTACTTCCTCCGCAAGTCCGGGGTGCCGGACGCGCGAGGGCGGCGGATCTGCTGAAGGACCGCCACGCCCAGGGGGCCGAGGACCAGGGGGGCGCCCGGGGCCGCCCGTTCGCCGGTGAGCAGGTCGGTGGCCGGGGCGTGGGCGGTCAGCCGGGCCGGTCGCGGGGCGTGGTTGAGGAGGAAGAGCAGACGGGTGCCGTCGACCGCCACCCGGGTGGCGGTCTCCACCGCCGGCCCCTTGACCATGTACAGGGCGGGGACGAGGACCACGTCATGCGGTGAAGTCCTTCCGCGTCTCGGCGATCACGGCCCGGCTGCCGTGCAGCAGGGACAGCAGCAGCGGGGCGGCCAGCAGGGCGGGCAGGGCCTCGGTCAGCAGGGCCGTCGACGCGGCCGTGAGCATGAGCAGGGAGGCGGCGGAGAGGGTGGCGTGGCCGTGCCACAGGAAGTACGCGGCGAGGCGGGCGGTGTCGCGGGCGCGGAAGGTGAACAGCGAGGTGAGGACGAGGGCGTGGGCGCCCCACAGGAGGGAGCCGGCGCCGATCACGGCGAGCAGAAGCGCCCACCAGCGGGGCAGGCCGGTGGCGGGGAAGTGCGTGAGGGTGAAGGCGATGACCGTCAGCCAGGCCAGCAGGGGTGCCCACAGCTTCAGTGCCGGTACGGCGTTGAGCCGCCAGCCGCGGAGGTAGGTCCGGGCCGGGTGCAGCTCGGTCACGTCGCGGCCGCGGTGGTGCAGGGCGTAGAGCCCGGCGGACAGGGCCGGACCGAGGGGCAGCAGGCACAGGGCCGCAAGGGGAAGGTTCGCGGGGTCGGGGCCCAGCAGGAGCAGCCCGGCCAGGCCCGGGGAGGCGGCGAGGAGCAGCAGTGCCTCGACGGTGAGGACGGTGTGGATGAGGGCGGAGGCCCGGGAGAGGGGGCCGGTGCCGAAGTCGGAGGTCCGTGCGGTGCTCACGCCGTGACCTCCCTACCCGGTGCCGGGTGGGGCCGGGTGACGGCGG
The DNA here is from genome assembly GCF_040303285.1 of Streptomyces sp. NPDC096046. Classification (NCBI taxonomy): domain Bacteria; kingdom Bacillati; phylum Actinomycetota; class Actinomycetes; order Kitasatosporales; family Streptomycetaceae; genus Streptomyces; species Streptomyces sp. NPDC096046. Next base: position 27,698 of record NZ_JBEOSZ010000032.1, read on the forward strand.
GCCGGTCGCGGGGCGTGTCGGGGACCCGGTTCACCCGTTCTCCTTCCTGTACCGCTCGTACGCCTTGTTGTGCAGGTCGACGAGTTGCTGCATGTTCTTCGCCTTCAGCTCGGCGAGGTAGTCGTCCCACTGGGACAGCGGGCGCTTGCCGAGGACGAACCGGAGGGTGTTCTGGATGACGTGATCCTTGAGCGGGGTGTCCCAGAGGGTCGCCTGCTCCTGCTCGAAGGACTGGAGGGGGTGGGCCGGGTCGATGGGCAGTTCCTCGCGCCGGGCCATGACGTCCTGGAACTTCTGCTCGTCCGGGCCGAACGAGGAGGAGACCAGGTCCCAGCTGCCGCCGTAGGTGAAGACGCCGTTGAAGAAGCCGTAGTCCTTCTGGAGGTCCTTCGGCGCGTCCGGGTCCGAGCCCATGAGCGAGATGCCGGGCTTCGGCTCGAACCGGCCGCCGGAGCGGGTGTAGGTGACGCCCTCGACGCCCCACTTGCAGAACCTCTGGCCCTCGTCCGAGTACCAGAGCCAGTCGAGGAACTGCATCATCGCGACGAAGTGGTCGCTCTCGAGGGCCTTGCTGGACACCATGACGCCGTTCTCCAGCCGGGTGCCGCCGAGCACCACGGGACCGGCCGGGCCGAGCGGCACCGGCACCATCTCGATCGTCGCGCCCTTGACCTGCTTCCCCAGGTTGTAGCGGTAGTTCTGCACCAGCTCCTGCGGATTGGCGCTGATCACGAACGACTTCCCGGCCAGCAGCTTCTGCACCGCCTGCTCGTCCTGCTGCGCGAAGCTCTCCGGGTCCAGCAGCTTCTCGGCGACGACCTTTCTCAGGTACTCGATCATGTGGCGGTAGCCGTCCGTCGCCCCGTTGAAGACGAACCGGCCCGCCTCGGCGTCGAAGGTGATGTTGTCGTACGTCCAGCCCGCCTTGACCCCGTGGGCCTGGCCGAGGTAGCTGAACAACGCGCCGCAGGGGAAGGGCGTGTTGGTGCTCCAGCGGTCGGTCCAGGGGTAGGTGCCGGGGTGCTCCTCCTTCAGGGCCTTGAGGACGTCGTACACCTCGTCCCAGGTGGTGGGCAGGCGGAGGCCGTGCCGGTCGAGGACGTCCGTGCGGAAGGACAGCGAGTAGTTGGACTTGGGCTTCTCGTGCAGGCCGGGCAGCAGGTAGTACCTGCCGTCGGACTGGCGGATCGAGTCGAGTTCGGGCTCCAGCTTCCACTTGCGCACCTTGTCGCGGAAGTTGGGCATCAGCTTCACGTAGTCGCTGACCGGCAGGATCGCGCCCGAGGAGACGAAGGCCACCTCGGAGGGGTGGTACGTCTTGGGGATCAGGAAGGGCGCGTCGCCGGCGCCGATGAGGACACTGCGCTTCTTCTCGTAGTCGGCCAGCGGGACGTCGACCGGCTTGAGGGTCACACCGGTGCGCTGGGTCAGCTCCTTCCAGAACAGCCAGCCGTCCTTCATCGGGTAGACCGGGTTGTTGTTGTGCAGCACCGAGAAGGACAGCGGCCGTGCCGCTTTGAAGCGCTGTCCGGCCCGGTAGTTCTTCATGGCCCCGTCCTGCTTCTTCGACAGGTCCTTCCCGTCGCCGCCGCCGTCCCCGCCGCCGCAGCCGGTGACCGTGGCGAGACCGATGGACCCGGCGGCGGCGAGGATCTGACGCCGCGACAGCTGCCCTGTGTTCTTCACGGAAACTCCCTTGTTCCGTAGACCAGTTGAGGGGTGGTGCGGCGTCAGCCCTTGACCGCCCCGAGCATCACGCCCGAGACGAAGAAGCGCTGGACGAAGGGGTACACGAGGAGGATCGGCAGGGCGGTGAGGACGATGGTGACCGCCTGGATGCTCGCGCCGACCTGGCTGAGCTCCGCGGTGCCCGCGCCCGCGTTGGCGCCTGCGGTGGCTCCGGCGATGAGATTGCGCAGATAGACGGTGACCGGCATCAGGTCGGAGTGGTCCATGTACAGGAACGCGCTGAACCAGGAGTTCCAGAAGGACACCGAGTAGAAGAGCAGCATCGTCGCCACGACCGCCTTGGACAGGGGCAGCACGATCCTGAGCAGGATGCCGTAGGTGCTCAGGCCGTCGATCTGCGCGGCCTCCTCCAGTTCCGTCGGCAGGTTCTCGAAGAAGGCCTTCATCACCAGCAGGTTGAAGACGCTGATGGCGTTCGGCAGGGCGATCGCCCACACGCTGTTCTTCAGGCCGAGGCTCGTGACCAGGAGGTAGTTCGGGATCAGGCCGCCGGTGAAGAACATGGTGAACACGGCGATGCCGACGAGTACGCCGCGCCCCTTGAGGTGCCGTTTCGACAGGACGTAGGCGTAACAGGTCGTCAGGACCATGGCGATGGCCGTCGCCACGACCGTGTAGAACACGGTGTTGCCGTAGGTGCGCCAGAACATCGAGTCCTGGAACACGATCTTGTACGTGGTGAGGTTGAACCCTTTGGGCCACAGGCCCACCTCACCGGCCCGGATCTGGCGCTCCCCGCTGAAGGACCTCGCGATGATGTTGACGAAGGGGTAGAGGGTCACCAGCACGACGAGCGTGAGAACCACGCCGTTGACGCCCTGGAAAACCCGGTGGGAACGGCTCGGCTTCACCACAGGCTGGTCCCCACTGTGCGGCGCGAGAGCGTGTTGGCGGAGGTGATCAGGACCAGGCCGATGATCGCCTCGAACAGGCCGATGGCGGCGGCGTAACTGAAGCTGCTGGACTCGACACCGGCCCGGTAGACGTAGGTCGAGATCACGTCGGCGGTCGGATAGGTCAGCGGGTTGTACAGCAGCAGCACCTTCTCGAAGCCGACCGCCATGAAGGTGCCGACGTTGAGGATCAGCAGCGTGATCATGGTGGGGCGGATGCCGGGCAGGGTGACGTGCCAGATCTGCCGCCAGCGGCCCGCGCCGTCGATCCGGGCGGCCTCGTACAGGTCCTCGTCGATCGTGGTGAGCGCGGCGAGGTAGAGGATCGTGCCCCAGCCGGCGGTCTGCCAGATCTCCGATCCGACGTAGATGGTGCGGAACCACTCGGGTTCCTGGATGAAGCGGACCGGTTCGTGGCCGAGCATCCCGAGGACGTGGTTGACCGGGCCGTCGCTCGCCAGCATCTGCATCGTGATGCCCGCGACGATCACGATCGACAGGAAGTGCGGCAGATACGACACCGATTGCACGAACCGCTTCAGGGAACGCCGGCGCACCTCGTTGAGCAGCAGCGCGAGCACGATCGGGATCGGGAAGCAGAAGACGAGCGTGAGGCCGCCCAGCCACAGGGTGTTGCGGAACACCTGCCAGAAGGTGGGGTCGCCGAGAAACATCCGCACATAGCGCAGGCCCACCCATTCCTCGCCGAAGGGCGAACCACCGGGCTCGAAGCGCCGGAACGCGATCACGTTGCCGATCATCGGCAGATAGCGGAACACCAGGAAGAACAGCAGCGGCAGGATCGCCAGTGAGTACAACTGCCAGTCGCGGCGCAGCGCCCGCCGCCAGCCGGTCCGGGCGGGTGTCCGCCCGCCGGGCTCGGGGGCGGCCCGCTCCGCAGGCGGATCCTGGGTGCCCGGCGGGGCCGGTGTGGTGGAGGTGCTCATTGCTCGGGCCTCCCGTGAGCGGGGACACGGAACCGAAACTTTCGAGCTCTTACCGGTAACTCGCGGCAACTTAGGCGCAGCAGAAAGCGCTGTCAATGGGAACCGCGCGAGTCGTACGGGGCGCCTGTTCCGGGATGGATCCCCGTCGAGGGCGGTGACCACCGGGGATCAACCCCCCTGGGACCGCCGCAAGTTTCTGTCATGCGGCCGATTCCTGCGAGGGGCCGCCGCGCCCGCGCGCCACCCGGCTCCGACGGAGCCGGGTGGCGGGGATGACGACGGGGACGACTGCGACGGGGATGGGGGGCAGGGACTGCGACGGGGATGGCGACGGCGCGCTGTTCGCACGACGGCACCGCCGGCTTGGGGGACAGGGCGTTCGGCGGCGGAACGCCGGGAGTACCGGCCCGCGGCGGAACGCCGGGAGTACCGGCCCTCGATGGACCACCGGGAGTACCGGCCCCCGATGGAGCACCGGAGCACCGGTCCTCTCGTAGCCGAGATGCGCAACAGGACCCTGTGTGCCGGCCGTAGACAACCGGGCCGACTGACGCTACCTTCCGCAACAGGCGGGGTGGGAGCGCTCCCATAGCGGTGGACCGGAACCCGCCCTCGAGTGCCCCCACCCCGCGCATCCGTGCACACACATCCGCAGGCCCGTACCCCCACGAACGGATGATGCTGTCATGATCACGACAAGTCGCCCGGGAGGATCCGCGATGCCACGATCAGCGCTCCCCCACCGGGCCAGAGCCCTCTTACTGGTGCTGCTCTCCCTCCTCGTCACCATCCCGGCCATCGGCCTGGTCATGACGGCCGGTGGTGAGGCGGAGGCGCACGGCACCCCCATGAAGCCCGGCAGCCGTACGTTCCTGTGCTGGCAGGACGGACTGACCGACACCGGCGAGATCAAGCCGGTGAACCCCGCGTGCCGGGGCGCGCAACAGGTCAGCGGCACGACGCCGTTCTACAACTGGTTCTCGGTGCTCCGCTCGGACGGCGCCGGCCGCACCCGGGGCTTCGTACCGGACGGCGAGCTGTGCAGCGGCGGCAACCCCAACTTCACCGGGTTCAACACGCCCAGCAAGGACTGGCCGCTCACCCATCTCACCCCGGGCGCGACCGTCGACTTCTCGTACAACGCCTGGGCGGCGCACCCGGGTTGGTTCTACGTCTACATCACCAAGGACGGCTTCGACCCCACCAAGACGCTCACCTGGAACGACATGGAGGAGCGGCCGTTCCTGAGTGTCGACCACCCGCCGCTGAACGGCTCACCGGGCACGGTCGAGGCCAACTACTCCTGGGCCGGGAAGCTCCCCGACAACAAGTCGGGTCGCCACATCATCTACATGGTCTGGCAGCGCTCCGACAGCCAGGAGACTTTTTACTCCTGCTCCGACGTGGTCTTCGACGGCGGCAACGGCGAGGTGACCGGCATCAAGCAGCCGGGCACCCCGTCCGAGCCGGTGCCCGGCACCTGCACGGCCACCCGCAAGACCACCGGCACCTGGAACGGCGGCTACCAGTCCGAGGTGACCGTCACCAACACCGGCACGGTCCCGATGCTCGGCTGGATGGTCGACTGGACCCTCCCGTCGGGCCAGAAGGTCGAGAGCCTGTGGAGCGGCAGTCCGACCTACAACGGCCAGGCGGTGATGGTCCACAACACCGACTGGAACGGCTCCCTCGCCCCGGGCAAGAGCACGACGTTCGGCTACGTCGTCTCCGGGCCGGGGGGTGACAGCGCGAGCGGCCTGCCCTGCCGGGTGGGCTGAACCGTCCCCCACGGCGGGCCCGGTGACCGGAAGGGTCCGGTGACCGGGCCCGTCGGCACGGCAGGTGCCGCAGGACGGCGTGCGGCCGGAGCACACCGGCCCGGCCCCCTCGCCGGGATCTTGACCGCGCGGTTCGACGCCATGGTGCGGGGGCCGTGGCGGCACCGGTCGACACCGGGGTGCGGGGGTGAGGGCGGTGGCCGATCCGTCGGGGGCGCGAGGGCCGCGGCCGATGCGGCGGGAGCACGTGAGCCGCAGCCGATCCGGCGGGCGCGCGAGGGCAGGCCGATCCGGCGGGAGCGCGAGGGCAGGCCGATCCGGCGGGCGCGCGAGGGCAGGCCGGGGCCCGCAGCAGCGCCCGGCCCGGGCGCGGCGGAAGCCGGTGGGGTGGGACGCCGGGACCCGTCGGGCACCGTCGGCCGAACCCGGCCGTTCGCCCCATATGTCACAGATATCAAGGTATGCGATTCTGTTGGAGGGTGCCCTGCCGCTCATGTGCGGCGTGGATCCACCATGGGAGGCGCGACGCCGCGCAGCCGCTCCCGTGCCCGCGTCGTCGATCACCTGAGTTCCGGGACTCCCACCTGCCGGTGGCTGCGGCATGGACGGGAGGTGGATGCGGAACATGCCCCATTACGGCGATGCCCGGGCCGCGGTCCCGGACCTTCGGGCGCCGGGAAACGGAGGCACCGGTCCGTCACGTCCCACGCCGGAGCTCGCCGCCCGGGCGCGCGTGCTGGCGTTCGCCGGGGTGGCCCTGGCAGCGGTGTACGTGCGGTGCGAGGACGGCACGGAACTCGGGCTGACGGAGGTGGCGGCGGCCGGGTCCGAGCCGCCTTACGAGGTGCCGGGGCGTGTGGTCACAACTGCCGCGAAGGGGGCTCCGGGCTCGGGGGCGGGCACTCCTCCCGGACCGGGCTCGAACCCCACTCCGGACCGTACGCGCTCCCCCGCCTCTTCACCTTCTTCCGCCTCACCACCCTCTGCCGCCTCATCGCCCTCTCCCACTCCCCGGGATGCCAACGCCCCGGCGCCCCCGGACCCGTCGGGCACGGGCGGCGACGGCTCGCCCGTCGCCGAGGCCTATCTGCGGGGGCGGCCGGTGTGGCGCGCCGCTGCGATGCCCGTCGGCCGGGAGGAAGGCACGGCCGCCTCCGTCCCGCTCGGGGCGCTGCCGCTGGGGGCCGGCGGCGGGTGGCTGGGCTGTCTCCTCGTCGTGGGAGAGGCCGGGGAGGGGTTCGGGGCCGAGCAGCGGGAGTTCCTGGAGCGGTATGCCGAGGCCGTCGCCGAGCGGCTGCGGGGCGAGGCCGACCGGTCGGCCCCCTCACCGGTGCTGGATCCGGCCCTGCGCGCCATGGGGGTCGGTTCCTTCGCCCTGTCGCCCGGCACCGGGCTGGTCGAGACGGACTCCGCCCTGCTCGAACTCGTCGGCATCCCCGCGGGCGGCTTCGACGGCAAGACCGACACCCTGCTCTCGTGCAGTGTCCCGGAGGACGTCCCCGCCCTGATGTCGGTCATCGAACCGTCCGCGCAGACGCCGGGCCGCCGTGAGCTGGAGTTCCGCATCCGCCGCCCGACCGGTGAACTGCGCTGGCTGCGGCTGAGCTGCCGGGTGCTGAAGGGGCCCGAGGGTGCCCCGGAGCGGGTGCTGGGCGTGGTGACGGCGGCCCCCGTGCTGCGCCGCAGCGCCAGCGACGTGGCCCGGATCCAGTGGCTGACGGCCGCGCTGGACGACGCCATGACCGTCCGGGACGTCAGCCGTGTGGTAATCGCCGCGCTGCGAGAGCCGCTCGGTGCCGACCGGGTGGCGCTCGCCGAGCTGCTGGAGGACCGGCTGGCGGTCACCGTGCTCGATCCGCCGGGTCCCGGTGCCTGGCCGGAGCTGTGGCGGCGTGAATGGCGCTCGGAGTGGCCCGACGCGCCGGTCACCGCCCTGCCCACGCTCCAGGCGGCGCTGCGGGACGGGCGGCTGAGCCTGTGGCCGACGGGTTCCGTGCTGGAACCCGGGCTCGCGGGGATCGGCCCCGGGGGGCTGGCGGTGCTGCCGCTGCCGGCCAAGCGAAGGGTGGCCGGGGTGTGCCTGATCGGCTGGGACACCCCGCACGAGTTCGCCCCCGAGGAGCGGGCTCTGCTGACCGCGACCGCCGGGCTGGTCGGGCAGGCACTGAAACGCGCGCACGCCTACGACGCCGAGCAGGAACTCGCGACGATGCTCCAGCGCAGCCTGCTGCCTCGCCGGCTCCCCCAGCTGCCCGGGGGCACCGCCGTGGCCCGCTATCTGCCCGCCCGCCGCGGACTCCAGGTGGGCGGCGACTGGTACGACGTGATCGCGCTGTCGGAGAGCAAGGTGGCCCTGGTCATCGGGGATGTGCAGGGGCACAGCGCCGGAGCCGCGACGATCATGGGCCAGATGCGTACGGCGGTCCGGGCCTACGCCGTGGAGGGGCATCCGCCGGACGTGGTCGTCGCGCACGCCAACCGGCTGCTCGTCGGCATGGAGACCGACCTGTTCGCCACCTGCTGCTATGTCGAGCTGGACATGGAGGAGGGCAACGCGCTGTTCGTGCGGGCCGGGCATCTGGCCCCGCTGGTGCGGCACCCCGACGGCGGCACCGCGGAGATCGCGGTCGAGGGCGGACTCCCCTTGGGCGTCCTCGCGGACGCGGAGTTCCCCCTGACGGCGCTGGCGCTGGCCCCGGGCTCGGTGCTCACGCTGGTGACGGACGGCCTGGTCGAGTCGGCGGATCTCCACGTGGACGAGGGGATGCGGCTCGTGCGTCAGGCACTCGCCGCGGCCGATCCCGCGGACCCGGGACGGATGGCCGACGCGTTGCTCGGCGAGGCCGGGCGCCGTGAGGACGACGTGGCGGTGCTGCTGCTGCGCTACGACGGGATGCGGGTACGGCCGGTGCGGGCGGGCTGGGTGGTGTGGCGGCTGCCGGACGCGGTGATGCACGCACGCCGGTTCAGTGCGCGCACGCTGCGTTCGTGGGGCATCACGGACGAGGCCGACACCGCGCTGCTGGTCGTGTCGGAGCTGGTCACCAACGCGCTGGTGCACACACAGGGCGCGGTCCGGGTGGAACTGACCCTGGCGGCGGACCGGCTGCGGGTGACCGTGAGCGACTCCTCGCCCCGGGCGCCGGCCAAGCCGGTGGTCGTGGACTGGGAGTCGACGGGCGGCCGGGGGCTCTTCCTGGTCGAGGCCGTGTCGGCGGCCTGGGGCTCGGTGCCGGTGGGCGGTGGCAAACAGGTGTGGAGCGAGATCGTCGTCACCCGCACGGACCCGGACGCGGAACCCGATGAGGAGCCGGAGCCGGAGCCGGAACCGGAGACCGCGCCGGAGGCGGATCGCAGGCCGGGCCGCGGGTGGGGCCTCGGCCGTGACCGCACCTGGGGCCTGGGCCGCAACCGCGACCGCCGCAGGGCACGCGAGCAGGGCCGGGACCGCGACGACCGGCCCCCGGCCCGCGAGAGCGAACCCGCCACCGACCACGACGGCGACCCGGCCACCGACCGCGACAGCGACTCGGCCGCCGCCCGCGACCCCGCCACGGACCGCGACAGCACCCCGGCCACCGACCGCGCCGGCGGCCCCGCCACCCACCACCCCGGCAACCTCACCACCAGCCACCACGGCGACCCGCGCCAGGGCCGGCCCGACCCGGGAGGTGCCTGATGCGTGGTCCCGGCCGGCGTGGTGCCGCGTGGCTGCTGGCGGTCGTGCTCGCCGTGTCCCTGGCGGGGTGTTCCGACAGCGGCGGGGAGAGCGGGGACGGCCTGACCATCGGGCTGCTGCTGCCGAGCCGGGCCGTGCCGCGCTGGGAGAAGTCCGACAAGCCCCTGATCGAGAGGCGGATCAAGGAGCTGTGCCCGGACTGCACGGTCGTGTACGCCAACGCCGAGAACGACGCGGCGAGCCAGCGGCAGCAGATGAACTCCATGATCACCCGGGGCGTCTCGGCCCTGATCCTGGACGTCGTCGATCCCAAGGCCCTGCGCTCCTCGGTCCGGGCGGCCCGGCGCGAGGGCATCCCGGTCCTCGCCTACGACCGGCTCGCCGAGGGCCCGGTGTCGGGTTTCGTCAGCTTCGACGGCGGCCAGGTCGGCCGGCTCCAGGGCCGCGCACTCCTCAAGGGCATGGGCGCCAGGGCCGACGGCGGCGGTGTCGTCATGATGAACGGGGATCCGTCCAGCCCCAACACCGCCTGGTACGAGGGCGGGGCCCGGTCCGTCCTCCGGGACGAGGCCCGGATCCTGAAGTCGTACAACACCCTCGGGTGGCGTACGGAGAACGCGAACGACCACATGTCCGCCGCGATCAGCGACCTCGGCCCGAACCGGATCGACGGGGTGCTCGCGGCCAACGACTCGATCGCCGCCGGTGTCATCGCGGCGCTCAAGAGCGCCCGTGTCTCGCCGCTGCCCCCGGTCACCGGGCAGGACGCCGACCTCGAGGCCGTGCAGCGCATCGTCAAGGGCGAGCAGTACATGACCGTCTACAAACCGTTCCGGCTGGAGACCGAGGCGGCGTCCGCGATGGCCGTCGCCCTGGCGCGTGGCGAGGACATCGACGCCCTGGTCACGACGACGGTGGACAGCCCCACGAACGAGGGCGTCCCGGCACTCCTGCTCACCCCGACGGCCGTGACGCGCGAGACGATCGTCCCCACGCTCGTCCGGGACGGTGTCTACACGCTCGGCCAGATCTGCACCCCGAAGCTCCGCCCGGCCTGCGACCGGGCCGGGCTCACCCGGTGAGCGAGGTGGTTCTCCGTGGTCCATCCACCCGTGCTGGTGCTGCGCGGCATCACCAAGCGGTTCGGGGGCGTCCAGGCCCTTGTGGACGTCGACCTGAAGGTCCGGGCCGGTGAGGTGGTGGCCTTGGCGGGCGACAACGGGGCCGGCAAGTCCACCCTGGTCAAGGTGATCTCCGGGATCAGTCCCGCCGACCGGGGCGTCATCGAGTGGGAGGGTCGGCCGGTGCAGATCAAACGCCCGCACGACGCCCACGCCCTGGGCATCGCGACCGTCTACCAGGACCTCGCCATGTGCGACAACCTGGATGTCGTGGGCAATCTGTTCCTCGGCCGCGAGATCGACCGGGTGGGCATCCTCGACGAGGTCGAGATGGAGCGCCGTGCCCGTGACCTGATGCGCGCTCTGTCGATCCGCATCCCCGACGTGCGGATGCCGGTCGCCGCGCTGTCGGCCGGGCAGCGGCAGGCCGTCGCGATCTCCCGCTCGCTCATGGGTGCCCCCAAGGTGCTGCTGCTCGACGAGCCCACCGCCGCCCTGGGCGTGGAGCAGACCAGCCATCTGCTCGACCTGATCGAGGAGGTGCGCGACCGGGGTATGGCGATCATCCTCATCAGTCACAACATGGGCGACATCAAGGCCGTCGCGGACCGGGTCGCCGTACTGCGGCTGGGCCGTAACAACGGCTTGTTCGACGTGAGCACGGTGACCCAGGAGCAGATCATCTCCTCCGTCACGGGGGCGGCGGACAACGCCGTCGCCCATCGCACGAAGGGGGACGAGGAGGCCTGGCCGTGAGCCGCGGCGGGACGCAACGCGACGGCGGACCGTCCGAGCCGGGCAGCGCGGGGCCGGTCAACGCCGGCGGCGAGCAGCGCGCCCGCGGCCGGGGGGACGGCCTGCGGGAGTACGTCCGGGGGATCCGAGTCAGTGTGGGGGACGGCGAGCGGGGACCGTTCCTGGTCATCACCGGGTTGCTCGTGATCTGGATCGTCTTCCAGAGCCTGGACGACAAGTTCCTCTCGCCGCGCAACCTGTCCAACCTCAGCGTGGACATCGTCGGGACCGGCCTGGTCGCCGTCGGCATCGTGTTCGTCCTGCTGATCCGCGAGATCGATCTGTCGGTGGGTTCCGTCAGCGGGCTCGCCGGGGCCGCCTTCGCCGTGCTGAACGTGAACCACGGGGTGCCGGAGTGGCTCGCGGTGATCGTGGCGGTGGCCGCGGGGACGGCCGTGGGCGCCTTCCACGGGGCCTTCTTCGCCTGGCTCGGCGTGCCCGCGTTCGTGGTGACGCTGGCCGGGCTGCTGATCTGGAACGGCCTGACGCTCTACCTGCTGGGGGCGAGCGGCACGATCAACATCGACGAGGAGGGCCTGGTCGCCTCCCTGACCAGCCGGCACTTCGGCGACGACCTGGCGGCGTACGCGGTCGCGGCGCTCGGCACGGCCGGCTACTTTCTGGCCGCCCGCCGCCGGCAGAGCCGCTACCGGGCCGCCGGGATGCCCTACCGGCCCGCGGGTGACATCTGGCTGCGCACCGGTCTGCTCGCCGTGGTCGCCTTCGCCGCGGCCCACACCCTCAACCGGTTCCAGGGGCTGCCGCTGGCGCTGCTGATCTTCCTGGTGGTCCTGGTCGTCTCGGACTACCTGCTGCGCCGCACCCGCCACGGGCGGCGGGTCTACGCGCTCGGCGGCGGGGTCGAGGCGGCGCGCCGGGCGGGCATCGGCGTGGAGCGGGTGCGGGTCGCGATGTTCATGGTGTCGGGGACACTGGCCGCGGTCGGCGGTCTTTTCGTGGCGTCGGGGCTGACCTCGGCCAGCCCCACGACGGCGCGCGCCGCCGGCTCCGGGATGTTGCTGATCAACGCGATCGCGGCGGCCGTCATCGGCGGGACCAGTCTGTTCGGTGGGCGAGGGTCGCCCTGGTCGGTGCTGCTCGGTGTGGTGGTCATCCAGTCGATCGCCTCGGGCATGGCGCTGCTGGGGGTCCAGGACGCCGTGCAGTTCATGATCACGGGTGGCGTGCTGCTGGCCGCCGTGGCGGCCGACGCGCTGTCGCGGCGGGCCCAGGCCAGACACGGCCGGCCGTGAGCCCCGACTTGCACCAAGAGACGCCTGTTATCCCTTTTGTCATGAAATGTCTAATAAACGGCAAAGGCGGGTAAGGGCCGGAGTGCCATGAAACGCAGCCGCCTCACCTTGGCCGCCGTGGCCGCCACGGCCGCCGCCGGCCTGGCCCTCGCCGGGTGCGGTGACGTCGACGTCTCCGGTGTCGAGGAGCAGGCCGGGCTACGGGTGCTCGCGACGGACGTGCCGCAGGTGCAGACCCTCAAGAAGCTCACCAAGAAGTACTTCACGGCGGAGACCGGCATCACCGTCGACTACACGGTCCTGCCGGAGAACGAGGCGCGGGAGACGATGAACCGCGAGTTCGCGACCCAGGCCGGACACTACGACGTGGCGAGCGTCAGCGCGTACGAGGTGCCGATCTACGCGGACCACGGCTGGCTCGCCCCGCTGGACTCCTACGTGAAGGCGGACAAGGACTTCGACCAGGGCGACGTCTTCCCGAACCTGGCGTCCTCGCTGACCGGGGAGGACGGCAAGCTCTACGCCGAGCCCTTCTACGGCGAGGGCTCCTTTCTGATGTACCGCAAGGACCTGTTCCGCAAGGACGGGCTGACCATGCCGCCGAACCCGACCTGGAAGCAGGTCGCCGACCTCGCCGCGCAGGTCGACGGCGCCGACGGCGCGAGCGGCATCTGCCTGCGCGGCCTGCCGGGCTGGGGCCAGAACCTCGCCCCGATCAACACGGTCGTCAACACCTTCGGCGGCACCTGGTACGACATGGACTGGAACGCCCGCCTGACCGCGCCCGAGTTCAGGGAGGCCGTCGGGTTCTACGTCGACCTGCTCCGCACCCACGGCCAGCCCGGCGCCGAACGGATGGGGGTGCTGGAGATCCTGGACCGTTTCGTCGCGGGCGAGTGCGCCATGATGTACGACGCCACTTCGCTGGCCTCGTCGGTCGAGGCCGACAGTTCCTCGGTCAAGGGCAAGGTGGGCTACGTCCAGGCCCCGCACGAACGGACCGACAAGGCCGGCTGGCTGTGGACCTGGGCCTGGGGAATCCAGCAGGCGGCCGAGCACAAGGACGCCGCCTGGGAGTTCATCTCCTGGGCCTCCTCCAAGGAGTACCAGGAGCTGGTCGGCGAGGAGGTCGGCTGGACCTCGGCGCCCGCCGGGAACCGCAAGTCGCTCTACGAGAAGCCCGAGTACCGGCAGGCGGCCGGTGCCTGGTACCGGCAGGAGTACAGCGCCGCGACGGACTCCGCCGACCCGAAGGATCCCGGCGTCGCCCCCCGCCCCTACGACGGCATCGGTTTCCTGGGCATTCCCGAGTTCGCCGTGCTGGGAACGGCGGTCTCCGAGCAGATCGCCGCGGCCATCGCCGGTCACCAGTCGGTGGACGCGGCCCTGGAGAAGTCACAGGACCTCGCCCAGGCCGCGGCGGCGAAGTACCGCGGCGAGTGACCCGGCCGCCCCTCAGCACCGCTCGGAGAGCCCACCGGCACCCCGCCGGGCGAGGACGGTTCCGTTCCGCTCGGCAACTCGACGGTGAACTCGGCGTGGCCCGGCGGGGCACGCACCCGGAACCGTCCACCATGCGCGGACGCCATCGCCGCGACGACCGCCGGGCCGAGACCGGCGATGTCCTGCCGTGAACGGCGCGGGCCGCGCCCCCGGTCACCCGGGAACGCGGCCCTCGAACCGCCGTGCCGGTCCGCCTACTTGCGGATCAGGCTGCGCAGCACGTACTGCATGATGCCGCCGTTGCGGTAGTAGTCCGCCTCGCCGGGGGTGTCGATGCGGACGACCGCGTCGAACTCGACGCCGGTGTCGGTGGTGACCTTCACCGTGCGCGGGGTGGTGCCGTTGTTGAGCTCCTCGACGCCGGTGAAGTCGAAGGTCTCCTCACCGGTGAGGCCGAGGGACTCGGCGGACCGGCCCTCGGGGAACTGCAGCGGCAGGACGCCCATGCCGATGAGGTTCGAGCGGTGGATGCGCTCGTACGACTCGGCGATGACGGCCTTGACGCCGAGGAGCGCGGTGCCCTTGGCGGCCCAGTCGCGGGACGAGCCGGAGCCGTACTCCTTGCCGGCCAGGACGACCAGCGGGATGCCGGCGGCCTGGTAGTTCTGCGAGGCGTCGTAGATGAAGGAGACCGGGCCGTCCTCCTGCGTGAAGTCGCGGGTGTAGCCGCCCTCGGTGCCCGGCGCGATCTGGTTGCGCAGGCGGATGTTGGCGAACGTGCCGCGGATCATGACCTCGTGGTTGCCTCGGCGCGAGCCGTAGGAGTTGAAGTCACGACGCTCCACACCGTGCTCGGTGAGGTACTTGCCGGCCGGGGTGTCGGCCTTGATGGCGCCGGCCGGGGAGATGTGGTCGGTGGTGACCGAGTCGCCGAGCTTGGCGAGCACCCGGGCGCCGGAGATGTCGGAGACCGGGGTGGTCTCCATCGTCATGCCCTCGAAGTACGGGGGCTTGCGCACGTAGGTGGACTCGGCGTCCCACTCGAAGGTGTTGCCGGTGGGGATCGGCAGCGCCTGCCACTGGGCGTCGCCCGCGAAGACGTCGCTGTAGGACTTGGCGAACATGTCCTCGCCGATGGCGCTGGCGACGACCTCGTTGACCTCGGCCTCGGTCGGCCAGATGTCCTTGAGGAAGACCGGGTTGCCGTCCTGGTCGGTGCCCAGGGCGTCCTTGGTGACGTCCACCTTCATGGAGCCGGCGAGGGCGTACGCGACGACCAGCGGCGGCGACGCGAGGTAGTTCATCTTGACGTCGGGGTTGATGCGGCCCTCGAAGTTCCGGTTGCCGGAGAGGACCGAGGTGACCGCGAGGTCGTGGTCGTTGACGGCCTTGGAGACCTCCTCCGGCAGCGGGCCGGAGTTGCCGATGCAGGTGGTGCAGCCGTAGCCGACGAGGTTGAAGCCGACCTTGTCGAGGTACGGGGTCAGGCCCGCCTTCTCGAAGTAGTCGGTGACGACCTTGGAGCCCGGGGCGAGGGTGGTCTTGACCCACGGCTTGCGGGTCAGGCCCTTCTCCACCGCCTTCTTGGCCACCAGGGCGGCGGCGACCATGACGTACGGGTTGGAGGTGTTGGTGCAGGAGGTGATGGCCGCGACCGTCACCGCACCGTGGTCGATCTCGTAGGTCGAGCCGTCGGGGGCGGTGACGGTGACCGGGTTCGACGGAACGGCGGCACCGGTGCCGTCGGCGTGCTGCGGCGCGCCGGCGCCGTTCTCCTGGCTGCCGTAGGCCGGGGCGTCGGAGGCCGGGAAGGACTCGGCGCTCGCCTCGTCGACCGGGGAGGCGGACGCGCCGGGCTGCTGTGCGACCGGGGCCTCGACGTAGTTGAGGACGTCCTTGGCGAACTGCCGGGCGGCCTCGGCGAGGACGATGCGGTCCTGCGGGCGCTTCGGGCCGGCGATGGACGGCACGACCGTCGACAGGTCGAGCTCCAGCTTCTCGGAGAAGTCCGGCTCGGCCTTCGGGTCCAGCCAGAGGCCCTGCTCCTTGGCGTAGGCCTCGACCAGCGCGAGCTGCTGCTCGCTGCGGCCGGTGAGCCGCATGTAGTTGATGGTCTCGTCGTCGATCGGGAAGATCGCGGCGGTGGAGCCGAACTCCGGCGACATGTTGCCGATGGTGGCGCGGTTGGCCAGCGAGGTGGCGGCGACGCCCTCGCCGTAGAACTCGACGAACTTGCCGACGACGCCGTGCTTGCGCAGCATCTCGGTGATGGTCAGCACGAGGTCGGTGGCGGTGGTGCCCGGGGTGAGCTCACCGGTCAGCTTGAAGCCGACGACGCGCGGGATCAGCATGGAGACCGGCTGGCCGAGCATGGCGGCCTCGGCCTCGATGCCGCCGACGCCCCAGCCGAGCACGCCGAGGCCGTTGACCATGGTGGTGTGCGAGTCGGTGCCGACCAGGGTGTCCGGGTAGGCCTTGCCCTCGCGGACCATGACGACCCGGGCCAGGTGCTCGATGTTCACCTGGTGGACGATGCCGGTGCCGGGCGGGACGACCTTGAACTCGTCGAAGGCGGTCTGGCCCCAGCGCAGGAACTGGTAGCGCTCCTTGTTGCGGCCGTACTCCAGGTCGACGTTCTGCTTGAAGGCGTCGTTGGTGCCGAACTTGTCGGCGATGACGGAGTGGTCGATGACCAGCTCGGCCGGCGCCAGCGGGTTGATCTTCGCCGGGTCGCCGCCCAGCTCCTTCACGGCCTCGCGCATGGTCGCGAGGTCCACCACACAGGGAACGCCGGTGAAGTCCTGCATGATCACGCGGGCCGGCGTGAACTGGATCTCCTGGCTGGGCTGGGCCTGCGAGTCCCATCCGCCGAGGGCACGGATGTGGTCGGCGGTGATGTTCGCGCCGTCCTCGGTGCGGAGCAGGTTCTCCAGCAGGACCTTGAGGCTGTACGGAAGGCGGGCCGAGCCCTCCACCTTGTCCAGCCGGAAGATCTCGTACGACTCGTCGCCCACCTGCAGCGTGCTGCGGGCGTCGAAGCTGTTCGCCGACACGACAGTCTCCTTCATTGATGTGCGCGTACCACCACGATCCTGCCGCCACGGCATCCTGGCCGATCCGCTAAGGTAAGGCTAAGTTAGGTAGCCCTTACCGGGGTGGCGGCTGCGGTGCTCTCTCGGCAGATATCTCGATGTCGAGATAACTCTAGTACACGAGTGCCGGATGGTCATGCCCCGGCGCCCACCGTGCGGTCATGTGCGCCCTTTTCCCGGGTATCCGAACCGGGTATCCACCCAAGACGGAGGAGGGGACAGGCATGCCGCTCACGTTCCGCAAGAGTTTCCGGATCCTTCCGGGGGTGCGGCTGAACATCAACAAGCGCTCCTGGTCCATCACCACCGGCGGCGGAAAGAACGGCCCGCGTTACACCCGCAGCAGCACCGGACGTCGTACGACATCCATGGATCTGCCCGGACCTTTCGGGTGGCGGCGCACCACGAGGGAGCGTCGACACTGAGACCCCGGGCGGGATTGACGTCCCGTCACCCGTTCGGACCCCCGATCGGGCGCCATCTCATATCTGAGATAACCTCAGCCACATGGCAGACGACTACCTCGTACGCATCGGCAAGCTCATCCGTGACGCCCGGCAGCACCGGGGCTGGACACAGTCGCAGCTGGCCGAGGCGCTCGGAACCAGCCAGAGCGCCGTCAACCGGATCGAGCGCGGCAACCAGAACATCAGCCTTGAGATGATCGCGCGTATCGGGGAGGCCCTCGACAGCGAGATCGTGTCGCTCGGCTACGCCGGCCCGATGCATCTGCGGGTGGTCGGCGGACGCCGGCTGTCCGGTGCCATCGACGTCAAGACGAGCAAGAACGCGTGCGTGGCGCTGCTGTGCGCCTCACTGCTCAACGAGGGGCGCACGGTGCTGCGCCGCGTCGCCCGCATCGAGGAGGTGTACCGCCTCCTCGAGGTGCTGGGCTCCATCGGGGTGCGCACCCGCTGGATCAACGACGGCGTCGACCTGGAGATCGTGCCGTCCGCCGAGCTGGACCTGGCCTCGATCGACGCCACCGCGGCCCGCCGCACCCGCTCCATCATCATGTTCCTCGGGCCGCTGCTGCACCGCCTGGACTCGTTCAAACTGCCCTACGCAGGCGGCTGCGACCTCGGTACGCGCACCGTCGAGCCGCACATGATCGCGCTGCGCCGCTTCGGCCTCGACATCGCCGCCACCGAGGGCCAGTACCACGCCCAGGTGGACCGTTCCGTCAGCCCCGACCGCCCGATCGTCCTGACCGAACGCGGCGACACGGTCACCGAGAACGCGCTGCTCGCCGCCGCCCGGCACGACGGCATCACCGTCATCCGCAACGCCTCGTCCAACTACATGGTCCAGGACCTCTGCTTCTTCCTGGAGGCCCTCGGCGTCAAGGTCGACGGCATCGGCACGACCACGCTCACCGTGCACGGCGTGCCGACCATCGACGTCGACGTGGACTACTCCCCCTCCGAGGACCCGGTCGAGGCGATGAGCCTGGTAGCGGCGGCCGTCGTCACCGAGTCAGAACTGACGGTGCGCCGGGTCCCGATCGAGTTCCTGGAGATCGAGCTGGCGGTCCTGGAGGAGATGGGCCTCGACCACGACCGCACGCCCGAGTACTTCGCCGACAACGGCCGCACCCGGCTGGTGGACCTCACCGTCCGGCCCTCCAAGCTGGAGGCGCCGATCGACAAGATCCACCCCATGCCGTTCCCGGGCCTGAACATCGACAACGTCCCGTTCTTCGCGGCCATCGCGGCGGTCGCCCAGGGCCAGACCCTCATCCACGACTGGGTCTACGACAACCGCGCCATCTACCTGACCGACCTGAACCGCCTCGGCGGCCGGCTCCAGCTCCTGGACCCCCACCGGGTCCTGGTCGACGGCCCGACCCGCTGGCGCGCCGCGGAGATGATGTGCCCGCCGGCCCTGCGCCCCGCGGTGGTCGTCCTGCTGGCGATGATGGCGGCCGAGGGCACCTCGGTGCTGCGCAACGTGTACGTCATCAACCGGGGTTACGAGGACCTGGCGGAGCGCCTGAACTCCATCGGGGCGCAGATCGAGACGTTCCGGGACATCTGAAGGCTCTGCGGAAATGCAGCGCGAAACCGAGCGGCGGCTCGGGGAGACGGCGGTACTGACGCAGGAGTGGGACGCCGGCCACCGTCTGACCGAGCAGAGGGTCCTCGGCCGAGTCGCCTCCGACACGGGTTCACCGGACGAGACCCTGTTGCACCGCTCGTACACGTACGGACCGGACGGCGGCCTGACCGCCGTCGAGGACCAGACCCACGGCACCCGCCGGTTCAGCCGTGACCGACTCGGCCGGGTGGAGGCGGTCTCCGCCACCGGGTGGTCCGAGCGCTACGCCTACGACGCGGCGGGCAACATCAGCCGGGCGGACGCACCGGAGGGCCCGCAGGGGGAACGGGTCCACGACGGCACACTCATCCGCAGGGCCGGACACATCACCTACGTCCACGACGCACAGGGGCGCCTCGTGCGGCAGACGCAAGCTGCTGTCCGGGGGAACGAGGGAGTGGACGTATACATGGGACGCCGAGGACCGGCTCACTGAGGTCACGACCCCCGACGGGCGTCGCTGGGCTTACGTCTACGACGGCCTCGGCCGCCGCGTCGCCAAGCGCCTGCTGTCCGACGCCGGTCTGCCGGTCGAGGAGACGGTCTTCACCTGGGACGGCTCCCACCTGGTGGAACAGCGCAGTTCCGCCGGCGGTCCCACCCGAAGCTGGGAATGGGCTCCCGGCACCGACCGTGCGCTGCTGCAGATCGACCAGGACGAGGTCGACGCGCCAGGGCCGGGCAGGACAGCCACCTGCACCGCTTAGAACACGGCGAGCCCGTGGGCATCAACGGCAGCGGGAGGGAGACCAGGGACGTGGAAGTCGTCATCCGCGACGGCCATATCCATACGGCGTATCCGGTCTGAGAGACCGGCCTGCCCGGCACGGAGTGGTCTAACGTGCCGATGAACACCTGCCCGGCAGCCAGTCCCGATTGTGAGGACCCACGTGCACATCGCGCCCCTCAGCCCCGACGATCCCGCCGAGCTGGGCGGATACGAGCTGCTCGGGCGGATCGGGCAGGGCGGCATGGGCCAGGTGTATCTGGGGGAGTCGCCGGGTGGGGAACCGGCCGCCGTGAAGGTGATCAAGCCGTCCGTCGTGGACTCCGAGACGCGGCTGAGGTTCGCGCAGGAGGTGGAGATCCTCAAGACGGTGTGGGGCGCCAGGATCGCCGCCCTCCTGGACGCCGACCCGGAGGCGGACCCGCCGTGGCTGGCGACGGAGTACGTCGAGGGGCTGGACCTCAGCAGGCATGTGGCCAGTCACGGACCGCTGGACGCCCTGCTCACCGCCTCGCTGGGCGCGACGCTCGCGGAGGCGCTGGCCACGGTGCACAAGCAGGGGCTGCTGCACCGCGATCTCAAGCCGGCCAACGTGCTCCTCGGCCCCAACGGACCGAAGGTGATCGACTTCGGCCTCGCGGTGTTCGCGGAGTCCAGCGTGTCGCTGACCGCCGCCAACACGGTCGTCGGCACGCCCTCCTGCATGCCGCCCGAACAGGCGAACGGTGAGAAGCCGCTGACCCCCGCTGTCGACGTGTACGCGCTGGGTGCCGTGCTGCTTTTCGCGTGCTCGGGCCATGCTCCCTATCGGGCCGACAACATCCATCTCCTGTTCCACCAGGTCGTCGATCCCGCGACCGCGCCGGACCTCTCGGGTGCACCGGAGGAACTCGCGCCGCTGCTGACGGCGATGCTGGCCCACCGTCCGGAGGACCGGCCCGCGCTCGACGACGTCGTTCGGCAGTGCCGGGCCTTGATCGAGGCACAGGGCCTGAAGGTCGCCCAGGCGCGGCGCAGGCTCACGAACTACACGGCCGCTCCGGCCCACGTCCTCGACGACCTGCTCGCCGTGAGCCGCCCGGCCACGGAAAGGTCGGCGACCCGCGCGCGAGCCACGGCGGACGGCCCGGTAGCCGCTCCATCCCCTCGGCAGGAACCGGGCAGCTCTACGCCTGGGCCGGCCCGGCAGGAGCCGAGCGGGTTCCGGACCGGCCGCCGGGCTCCCGAGGTGCCCTCGCCCACGTCGCCGAAGCCACCGGCGCAGATGCCGCCGCCCACGGATCCGCGACTGCTCTTCGCCCGTGTCGACACCCCCGCACCCCCACCGGCCGACGACGCGCCCGCCTCCCCGGTGGCAGGGCAGCCGCCGGCGGACAGAACGGCGGAGCGGGACAGCGCGCGGCCCTCGCTCCCCTCTGCGGGCCGGGGCACCCTGGGCGGCGGCGACGGCAGCGTGCGACGGCGCTCCGTGCGGCATTCCGCGCAGGCCCGGATCACCGCACAGCGGCTGCGTGAGGCATACGCGGCCAGTACCCCCTTCTGACCCGTACGCCCCTGCGACCCGCGATAATGGCCGGGCCCTGATGGGGCCCTGACCCTGTACGACCGAACCGCCTCAGGAGGCCATGAGTGACCGCCGTCCAGACAAGTGCGGAGCAGAGCGGCGTCACGACCGGCCAGGATCAGTACCCGGCCGGTGCCCAGGTGGTCGTGCGGGACGAGGAGTGGCTGGTCAGGAGCTCGATGCCGACGGAGGACGACGGTACCCGGATCGAGGTCGTCGGGGTGTCGGAGTTCGTTCGTGACCAGGAGGCCGTGTTCTTCTCCGGCCTGGACCGCATCGAGCTGCTCGACCCTCGGGAGACGTCTCTCGTCATGGACGACTCCCCGAACTACCGGCGCTCCCGGCTGTTCCTGGAGGCGGTCCTGCGACGCACCGCGCTCCCCCAGTCGGAGCGTCGGCTCGCGCTGGCCGACTCGTTCCTGATGGACCCGCTGCCGTACCAGCGGCGCCCCGCCGAGCTGGCTCTGTCCGGCGCCAACCTCCGCCCGCGCCTGCTGATCGCGGACGTGGTGGGCCTCGGCAAGACCCTGGAGATCGGTCTGACGCTGGCCGAGCTGATCCGTCGCGGCCGGGGCGAGCGCATCCTGGTCGTCACCCCGCAGCATGTGCTGGAGCAGTTCCAGCACGAGCTGTGGACGCGGTTCGCGATTCCGCTGGTGCGGCTGGACTCGGTCGGCATCGAGCGGATCCAGCGGGAGATTCCGGCCGGCCGCAACCCCTTCACCTCGTTCAAGCGGGTCATCGTCTCCATCGACACCCTGAAGAACACCGCCCAGTACCAGCATCATCTGGAGCAGATCCGCTGGGACGCGGTCGTCATCGACGAGTCGCACAACCTGATCAACCGCGGCTCCCTGCGCAACCAGCTCGCGCGCACGCTCGCCCCCCGCACCGACGCCCTGATCCTCGCGTCGGCGACCCCGCACAACGGCGACGCCAAGTCGTTCGCGGAGCTGATCAGTCTGCTGGACCCGGTGGCGATCCGGGACCCGGAGAACTACCGCGCGGCCGACATCGAGCACCTCTTCATCCGCCGGACGAAGATCAGCCCCGAGGTGCGCGAGCAGATGAAGGGCCAGTGGGCGGGCCGCGGCCCCTCCCGCTCCGTGCACTGCCCGGCCACCCCCGCCGAGGAGAAGATCTTCGAGGAGCTGGCGGCCGTGTGGCTGCCCGGTGACGGCGGCACCTCGGTGAGTTCGGTGCCCCTCTTCCCGTACACGCTGCTGAAGTCGTTCCTGTCCTCGCACGCGGCGCTGCGGGCCACGGTCTCCGCGCGGATCAAGACGCTGGAGAAGAAGGACGACCCGCAGGACACCGAGGCCGAACTGGCGGCTCTCCATCGGCTGTCGGAACTGGCCGCCGACCTCACCGAGGCGGACTCGGCGAAGTTCGCCGCGCTCGTCCGTCAGCTGCGCGAGGAGATCGGTGTCGGGCCCTCTTCCGACGAACGGGTCGTGGTGTTCTCCGAACGTGTGCAGACCCTGGAGTGGCTGGCCGAGGTGCTGCCCGCGGCACTGGGCTTCAGAGGCCGGGCCGCCCGGGACTGCGTCCGGGTCATGCACGGCGGTCTCTCCGACGAGCAACAGATGGCCTGTGTCGAGGAGTTCGGCCTGGCCGACACGCCCGTACGGGTCCTGGTGACCGGTGATGTGGCCTCCGAGGGTGTCAACCTGCACCGGCAGTGTCACCAGTTGGTGCACTACGACGTGCCGTGGTCGCTGATCCGTATCGAGCAGCGCAACGGCCGTATCGACCGCTACGGGCAGGCCAGGCCCCCGGAGTTCCGCGCGCTGATCCTGACCAGCGAGGTCGAGGGGGCCAAGGACGACACGGTGGTCGCCGAACGGCTGCTGGAACGCGAGGACCAGGCCCACCGTTCCCTGGGAACGGCGGAGGCCGTGACCGGTCTGTACCGGGCGGAGGCGGAGGAGAAGTCCCTCATCCAGGACCTGCTGCGCGGCCGGACCGTGGACGAGTCCCTGGACGCCCGCCGCTCCGGCGAGGAGGTTCAGGACGCGGGCCTGGACGACTTTCTCGCGGACTTCTTCGGCCCGGTCGGCGAGGAAGCGCCATCGGCGGAACCCACGGAAGCTGACGGCTCCGCTCCCGCTGCCGCCCCGTCTGCCGCTGTCGGTACCGAGTCGTCGGGCGGCCGGGCCGCCGCGAGCCCCGTGCTCCCCCGGCTCTTCGACTCGACCGCGCAGTTCCTGGACGACGCGCTGCGCGAGGTGTACCCGGACGCCCGTGAGCGGCTGGACCTGGACCGTGACCAGCAGTCGGGGCTGCTCTCGTTCCGCCCGCCGACGGAACTCGTCCACCGCCTCAAGGCGCTCCCGAGCGACTACCTGCGCGAGCAGCGGCTGCGCGAGCGCATGCTCGTGACGTTCAACCGTCGCCTCGCCGAACACTCCCTCCAGCGCGCCCGGGAGTCGTCCACGTCGAGCTGGCCGGAGATCTCCCTCCTCACGGACCTGCACCCCGTCGTCGAGTGGCTCACCGACAAGGTTCTCGTCGGGATGGGCCGCCAGGAGGCCCCGATGATCACGGCGAACGTGGCGGAGCCCGTCTATCTCGTCCAGGGCGTGTACTCGAACAAGCTGGGCAGGCCCACGGTGGTGAAGTGGATGGGGGTCACCTGGCGGAAGGCGAGCAGGGAAGGCCTGGTCGACGACGACATGGTGTCGCTGCTGCGCCGCTGCGGTGTCGGCCCCACCATGGCGAACAAGCGCCGCTACCGCGATCCGGCGCCGCTGTGCGAGGCCCTCCCCGATGTCCTGGACACGGCCGAGGCGTTCCTCGACACGCATCGCGACGCCTGGGACGAACCGCTGCGCGAACCCATCGAGCAGTACAAGCGGCGGCTCGGCACCTGGCGCCAGCCCACGCTTGCCGGGGAGCGTACGAAGGAGCGCCTCGCCGATCTCGCCGACTCCCTGCTGACGACGGGCCGGCCACTGCTGCGGGTCCTCGCGGTGCTCGTGCCGGACCCGGACCGCGAGGACGACGACGGCCCGCCGCCCGTCTCCCTCACCGCCCCGGCCGCGTCCCCGTCCCGGTTCTGAGAGAAGCCCTGCCATGACGTACGACTCCCTCGTCAACCGCGGCGACTACTTCTCGGCCCACTATCTGGCCGAGGTGCTCCCGAAGGACCTCAAGTCGGGCCTGTTGCAGGCGTGGAAGGACCGCGAGGAGGCGGCGAAGCCGCCCGCCGGAGGTGCCGCCGCCACGGAGGCCGACGCACTCGACGCGTCGACGCCCGGCGCCGACGGGCTGCCCGTGACCCCCCGCGCGGGGCTGCGGGCGCTGCGCCGCGACTACTTCCGGGCCCGGTCGTTCTTCGCCCTCCCCGAGGACGAGGACGGCATCCGCGTGGTACGGGAACGCGACGAGGAAGAGGTGACCTACGGCGACTCGACGTGGCGGGAGCGGGTACGGGCGCTCAACGCCGAGGTGTTGCGCGCTCTCGGCTACGACGCCAAGCCGCGCACGCTCACCGTGGTGCGCGCCGGGCAGACCCATGAGATCCCGGTCGCCCATGCCGAGAAGGGCCTGGTCGCGGTGGACTGCGGCTGGGCTGCCGAACCGGATGCCGCCCTGGACAAGAACGGCCGGGGCCGGCTGCTGGAGCCGGTGCCACTCGACGGTCTTCCCTCCCTGGAGACCGGCGACAAGCTGGCGAGGTTCCTGTTCGCCTGCGAGGAGCCTCCCCGGTACGTACTGCTGCTGTGCGGTGGGGTGATCGTCCTCGCCGACCGGGTGGTGTGGGGCGAGGGCCGTTCCCTCGGCGTCTCCCTGGACACCGCGCTCCAGCGCAACGACACCAGGGCGGGCGGCGAACTCGACACGGTGGCCGCGCTGTTCGGCGCGGACTCGCTGCGCACTCCGGAGGAGGGCGGCGAGAACCCGCTCGCCGAACTCGTCGGCAAGTCCGCGAAGCACGCGGTGGGCGTCTCCAGCGAACTGCGCGACGGCCTGCGCAAGAGCGTCGAACTCATCGCCAACGAAGTACTGGAGCGACTGCGCGAGCAGGACCTGCGCCCCGAGGACATCGGCGGACTCTCCGAACTGGGACGTCAGTTGACTCGCGAGTCACTGCGCTACCTCTACCGGATCCTGTTCCTCCTCTACGCCGAGGCCCGCCCCGACCTGGGCATCCTGCCGGCCGACTACCCCGAGTACCAGCAGGGGTACGGCCTCGGCCGCCTCGCCGAACTGATCGCCGACCGGGAACCGATCAGCGACGCCGCCCGCAAGGGTTTCTACCTCTACGAGTCCCTGGACCTGCTCTTCGGCAAGGTGCAGGACGGCTACCGCCCGCGCCGCACCCACGGCGTGGAGGCGACGGTCGACGGCGTCGACGCCAAGACCAGCGAGGACGTCGGCCTGCGCTTCGAACCGTTGCACAGCAAGCTGTTCGAGCGGGACGCCATCCGGCTGATCGGCGACGACAGCCTCCCCGACCCGCGCTTCGACTCCGACGAGGCCCTGGCCCGGGGCGAGTCCGTGCGCTACCTCGACACCCGGCTGCGCAACGCCACGCTCCACCAGGTGCTGCACCACCTGATGATCACCCGGGGCAAGCGGGGCGAACGCGGCGGCTTCATCTCCTACGCCCAGCTCGGCATCAACCAGCTCGGCGCGGTGTACGAGGGCCTGATGTCGTACAGCGGCTTCATCGCGGGCGAGGAGCTCTACGAGGTCGCCAAGGGCGGCGACCCGAAGGACGGCTCCTGGCTGGTCCCCAAGTCGAAGATCGACGAGTATCCCGACGCGGTGTTCGTACGACGCCGGGACCGGCACACGGGCGAGGACGTCCGGATGCGCTACCCCACGGGTTCGTTCGTGTACCGCCTCTCCGGACGCGACCGGCAGACCTCCGCCTCGTACTACACACCGGAGTCGCTGACGAAGGTCACCGTGCAGCTGGCCCTCCAGCAGCTGCTCACCGAGGAGACCGAGGCGAAGGAGCTGCTGAACTGGCGGATCTGCGAGCCGGCGCTCGGCTCGGGCGCGTTCCTCAACGAGGCGATCAACCAGGTCGCCGCCGAGTATCTGCGGCGCAGGCAGAGCGAGCTGGGCCGGTCGATCGACACCGAGCAGTACGCCGTCGAACTCCAGAAGGCCAAGGCCTACATCGCCCTGCACAACTCCTACGGCGTCGACCTCAACGAGACCGCCGTGGAGCTGGCCGAGGTGTCGCTGTGGCTCAACACGATGCACCCCGGTATGGAGGCGCCCTGGTTCGGCCTGCACCTGCGGCGCGGCAACTCGCTGATCGGCGGGCGGCGGGAGGTGTACGCCGCTGACCGTCTGAAGAAGGGCGGCTGGCTGGGGACGACTCCGGAGCGGTTCGCGCTGGCGGACGCGGTGGGGGGTGCGACGCTGCCGGAGGGCTCGGTGCACCACTTCCTGCTTCCGGCGAAGGAGTGGGGCGCGGTCGCCGCCGAGAAGGAGGCGAAGGCGCTCGCCCCGGAGGCGGCGAAGACGCTGGGCGCGTGGCGGAAGGCGATCACCAAGTCACCGACGGCCCGACAGACGGCCCGCCTTCAGGGGCTCGCCCGGCGGGCCGAGTACCTGTGGGGGCTGGTCGTACGGCGCCTGGAGCTGTCCGAGCGGGACATCTCGCGGCGCATCGGCGTGTGGGGCGCGGAGGACGACTGGCTGCGGCGGCCGGAGGTCGCGGTGCAGCGGGACGAGGTGCTGGCCGACCTCCATGCCGAGGACACGCCTTACTGGCGGCTCAAGACGCTCATGGACGCGTGGTGTGCGCTGTGGTTCTGGCCGGTGCAGGGCGCGGCGCTGCTGGACGGTACGGACGAACGGTATGCGCGGGCCGAGGCGTTGGCGGAGCGGGCGGCGGAGTTCGAGGCGGCCGGGGTATCGGCTGCGGCTGGTGAGGAAGACTCCGGGGTTCTGATGGCCTGGGAGGCGGACGCGCTTCCGGGTTTCTCGGCCGAGCCCCAGCAGATGACTCTGACGCGCGATTCGGTGTCGCGCCGCCGTACCGGGCGCCGGGCGGAGCAGGTCAAGGGGCAGCGCCGGGAGGTCATCCCGCTGGCGGGGCTGGACGACTGGCTCGACTTCGCCGAGGCGTTGCTGGGGACGCAGGACGTGCCGAGTGAGTCGCTGGTCTCGGCGTTCGAGACGCTGGACGACCTGTCGGTGTACGAGGGCGAGTTGCCCGAGTGGATGGGCATGGAGCGGTTCCATCGGCTGGAGAACCGGTTCTTGTGGGCGGCCATGGCCAGGGATGTGGCGAAGGCTCAGGGGTTCTTCCACTGGGAGTTGGAGTTCGCGCAGGTGTTTGCGCGGGGCGGGTTTGATTTGCAGGTTGGGAATCCGCCTTGGGTGCGGCCTCGGTGGCAGGAGGATGTGGTTCTGGCGGAGCTGGAGCCGTGGTTTGTACTGGCGGAGAAGCCGAGTGCGGTGGAGTGGCGGCTGCGGCGGGAGGAGGCTCTGAATTCCTCCGATGGCAATCAGGCCTACCTCTTGCGCGAGTTGGCCACTCACGAGGGATCTGTCGCTGTGCTGGGTAGCTCTGGCGTCTATCCCCTTCTCGCGGGAACACAGGGGGACCTTTACCGAGCCTTTATGTCGCAAGTGTGGCGGCACATGAAACTTTCCGGAAGCGCAGGTCTTATTCACCCGGACACCCACTTTGGCGGAGCCCGCGAAGGTGCACTTCGTGCAGCCGCATACCGTCATCTGCGCGTGCACGGTCATTTCGTCAACTCGGCCAACTGGGCGTTTGAAGATCTCGGGCGCACACAAGAGTTCGGTACGCACATCTATGGCTCTTCACGCGAGCCCGACTTCCTGCACGCCAGCGAACTGCGCGCTGCGGAGGTGTTGCCCGAATCACTGGACCACGACGGGCAAGGAGCGGTGCCCGGCATCAGGTACGGCGACACGTGGGACGTACGGCCGCATTTGGAACGCGTAGTGCACGTGAACACGGCGCTGCTGACCAGCTGGCAGACTCTTACGGGCTCGGCAGGTCCAGCCACTGAGGCGCCCTTGCTCTACCCGCTCCTGCGCGGGGAGGAGGCGGCCATCGAGGCACTCGCCGCCTATCACAGCATCCTTGCCGACTACAGGCCGATGATCACAAGGGGATATGACGAAGCCGGTGCCAAGAAAGAAGGGCTGATCCGTTGGGGAAACCAGGCCGTTCCGGAGCAGGCGGATGTCATCTTGCAGGGACCACATATCTCGGTAGCCCATCCCTTCTCAAAAGAGCCGAGGACCCCCTGCCGAAATCACCGGGACTGGGAACCTGTTGCGCCCACGGAACTGCCTGAGGCGTACGTACCAGTAACCAACTACGTGCGGGCGACTGATAGCGCGACGTACCTGACTGCCCAGAACTCCTGGAACGGAGAGCCTTCCACCTCATACTTCCGGCTCGCCTGGCGAGCCATGATCCCCTTCAACACATATCGCAGTCTGTTGGCCGCACTGTTCCCGCCCGGCCCTGCGCACGTCCACACAGTGCACTCGATGGCCCTGACCAACAATCGACTGACTGCTCTCAATGCGGGCTTTTGGGCAGCACTGCCTCTCGACTACCTGTTGCGCATCACAAGCCGCTCCCACCTCCAGGTAGCTGAGGCACACCAAATGCCCGCCCCCAACCTCGAACACCCGCTTGCCCCGGCACTCCTCCTCCGCACCCTCCGCCTGAACGCCCTCACCACCCACTACGCCCCCCTCTGGACGGAACTCTTTGACGCCCGCTGGGCTGGTTACGAGGACTGGGCCAACCCCGACTGGCCCTTCTTGAAGCCCCTCGCCGCAGGCCTCAAGCCGACCTGGGAATACGGAACCCCACTTCGCACCGAGCACGAACGCCGAGCCGCCCTCGTCGAACTCGACGCCCTCGTCGCCGTCTGGCTTGGGATCACCGCCGACCAGCTCGCCGCGATCTTCAAGTCCCGCTACCCCCAGCTGTACGACTACGAGTCGGCAACCTACTTCGACTGCAACGGCCGCAAGATCGCGGCCGACTTCAACACGTACGGCCACGGCCAGACCAAGCAGGACTACCTCGATCTCCTCGCCCACTTGGAGGACCCAGAGCGCACCCCTCCCCCAGAGGGCTACCAGGCCCCCTTCTACAAGGCCGACCGAGAGGCCGAGATGAGGGCCGCGCATGCGCACTTCCAGGCCCGTCTGGAAGCGGAGATCGCCGCAGGGCGCTGGACTCCGCCCGTCCGCGAAGCCGTACAGGCGTAGTCGGCGAGCCCCGCCGGACACAGGTCTGCCCCCTGGCGCCTCGCCGGGGGCAGATCGTCGTAGCTCTACTTGACGGCGAAGTCCAAAAACGCCTTCCAGGCCACAGAATCGACCGCAAGGCCAGGGCGGACCGTGTCCTTGGAGTCGCGCACGTGGATCGCCTGAGGGCAGGCGGCCACCTCGACGCACTCGCCCCCGGCCCCACCGCTGTAGCTGCTCCTGAACCAGTGCAGTTCCGCCGTAGCGCCCGTAGTTTCCACCTTCACACCTCTCCAAGCAGCTTCTCGACGAACGCCAGCGACTCGCGTGGAGTGAGAGCCTGCGCACGGACGATCCCGTAGCGCGACACGATTCCCTGGACCTCGCGCCGGTCGCTGACCATTGTGCTGCGTCCCTGGGCCTCCAGGTAGGCCACTTGATCGCCATCCGCACGCTGTAACACGGTGAACGGTCCGTCAACTCCGGCGTTGTCGTCCCGGTCCAGTGGCATCACCTGAACTTCTACGTTCCGGAACTCGGCAACCAGCATCAGGTACTCCAGTTGGCCGCGCATGACCCCCCAGCCACCAAGCGGCCTACGCAACACCGCCTCGTCCAGAACGAAGCTGAGCAGCGCCGCTGGCTTCCGGTCGAAGATGTGCTGGCGAGTCAGACGCGCCGCCACCCTCTGTTCCACGGTTCCCTCGTCCAGCAATGGGCGCCACATACCGAATACAGCCCGCATGTAGTCCTCGGTCTGAAGCAGTCCAGGCACAGCTTGGGTCGCGTACACCCACACCTCGACCGCTTCAGCCTCCAACCTGGCCGCATCCCGAAAGAACGCGGGATACTGCGCCCGCGCAACCTCCTCCTTCATCTCCTGGAGGACCCCACCCGCGTCCAAGACCTCGTCCGCCCGGTCGATGAACTTCGGCGGCGGCACCCGGCGCCCCTGCTCATACGCGGCGATCGTCGACACCGAGTAGCCCGTCATCGAGCCGAACTCGGCCCGCTCCAGCCCCGCCCGTAACCGGAACCGCTTCAACTGGCGCCCGAAGACTCGCAGGATGCCGGAACCCGCCCCCGACTCCCGCTCCTCCCCCTCCGCCCCGGGCTCCTCCTCGGCCAACCCAGCCACCTCGCTCATGCTCCGCACCGCCTCCCCGGCCAACGCGCCCCCGCGCCGACCGTCACGCACCGCCCCGCCTACACACACCGGCACCTCACGTACAGCTACCGCCCGTGTGCACGTCGTATCTCGTCACGGTAAAACCGGCACGTCAGCGTGGACCACATGAACAACGAAACTTCCCCCGCACCGGGGGTGGCACCCAGCCCTGCCCGCCGCGAGTTCGCGATGCGGTTCACCTCGTCCACCCGCGGCGCACGCCTCGCCCGGCGCCTCGTCTCCCACCGGCTGGACTCCTGGGGCCACCCGTACACCGGGAACGCCAACGAGACGCTGTCGCTGATCACTTCGGAGCTGGCCGCCAACGCCGTACGGCACGGGCATGTCGCCGGGCGGGACTTCCACCTGCGACTGGCCGAGACCGCCGACGGCCCGCGCACCCTGCGCGTCGAGGTCACCGACACCCGCACCGAACGCGTACCGCTACTCACCGCCCAGGAGCCGCCCGGGGACGAGGAGTCGGGGCGGGGCCTGCTCATCGTCGCCCAGCTGGCCACCCGTTGGGCCGTCACCCCGCGCGCCGACGGCCCTGGCAAGACCGTGTGGGCGGAACTGTGGCTGCCCGGCGACGCCCCCGCACCGTCTCCGATCAGCCACTTTCCCGCCAACGCCTGACGGGTTTTCGGAAACACCGGCGCCGACTGTCAGACCCGCCAACTATCGTCGTCCGCTCACGCCTCCACCAGGCACACCGCAGATCGAGGGGACGCGCTGTGACCACCACGCCCGAGGAACGGACCGGGTTCCGGATCTCCATCGTCGACGAGGACCCGTTGCGTGCGCGCAAGGAAGCACGGGAGCTGCTCACGCAGATCGCCGACGCCGATCCGGAGGCGGCGCTGGACGTTTCCCGGCGGGGCGCGGGCGCGCCGGTCGACGGGTCGCTCAAGGGCGGGCTCACGGCCGACACGATCGGTGTGCTGATCAGCGCCGGGTCACTGGTCGCCGCCGGGGTGCAGATCTGGCTGGCCAGGGTGCCGCAGCGGACGGTCGTCGTGACGCGGCCGGACGGGGCGACCCTGCACATCACCGGGAAGGAGGCCCGCGAGGACGACGAGCGGATCGCGCGGTTCCTCGCGGGCGGCGGAGAGACGCTCCGCGGCGCGGAGCTCGACGGCCCCGGCGACGGCCCCGCGGCGGGCTGAGCGCGGATGACCGACAACGACCGGTTCGCCATGCTCGTGGGCGTGTCCACGTACGACAGTGACGCGTACCCGGACCTGCCGCCCGTGCGCGCCGACCTGCACTACATGCGGGCGGTGCTGGAGAACACCGAGATCGGCATGTACAACGACTGCGCGATGGTCGCCGAGCCGACCCGCGCGGAGATGCTGTACGCCGTCGAGACGTACCTGAACGCGCGGCAGCCCAGCGAGACGGCCCTGCTCTACTTCAGCGGGCACGGCGAGTTCTGCGAGGACGACAACCAGCTGTACTTCCTGACCCGGGACACCGACCCGGCCGATCTGCCGGGTACGGCGGTCCCGGCGGAGTTCCTGGAGCGGATGCTCCAGTCGTGCCGGGCCGCCTCGAAACTGGTGCTGCTGGACTGCTGCTCCAGCGGCTCCGTCGTCCAGGGCTGGACCGCGAAGGGTCCGGCGGAGGGGCCAGCGCGGCCCGCCCCGAGCACGCTGCTGCGACCGACGGGCGTGTACTTCATCACCGCGTCCGACGCCCTCCAGTCCGCGTCCGCGATGGCGCCGGACGGGTCGAGCCTCGGTACGTCCCGGTTCACCGGGGAGATCGTGGAGGGGCTGCGCAACGGGCGGATCAAGGACGGTGGTTGGATCACGCCGGACGACCTGTTCGAGTACCTGACCGCGCAGATGAGGCGCGACGGCGTACCGGAGGAGCAGCGCCCCACCAAGTCCACGATCAGGGCCACGAACCAGCTGCCCTTCGCCCGGTCGGTGGCCCGCCCGGTGCACCTTCCGGTGCCGCCGCGCGACGCGGCCGAGACGGTCCGGCGGTCGCCCGCCCTGCTGAAGGCCCGGGAACTGGCCGCGCTCGACGCCCGGGACGGCGTCGACTGGGAGCGGCTGCTGCGGTACTACGCGCACTGCCTCACCGCTCAGTCGGCGGCCGGCATGCGGCCCGACCGGGACAGCGGGCGTGGTTCGAAGTACTTTCTGCTGGGTCAGGGCGAGGAGACCATCCAGTCCGGTCGGGGCGCCGTCTTTCCCGCCCCCGGGACACTGCCCAAGCCGCAGGGCAGGGCGGCCGGAGCGAGCGGCGGTGACACGGGGGCGCAGCTGGAGTACTGGTACGGCTATCCCGCGATCACCCTGCCCGTGCGCGACGGCGGTGCCCGGGGACGCCGTACGACCGTGGAGCTGGCGCCGCTGCTCATCCAGCAGATGGAACTGGCCCCGGACCAGGAGGGCCGGGACGTGCTCCGGCCCAGCGGCGTTCCCTCCCTGCACACGGGTGTCGTCTCGGAGCTGCTGGACGCGGGTGACGCGGCCGACCTCATCGCGCACTGGCAGCCCTCCTGGCAGGAGGGCAACGACGCGCAGATGCTGCGCGCCGTACGGGAGTTGCTGGAAACGCTGGGGCTGCCGGAGCTGGAGCCGCTGGACCCGTCCGCGCTCAGCGAGCGGACGGTGATGCAGGCGCTGCGGCCGGGCGCGCACAACGCGGCCGTCCTGCTGGTGCCCTCGGGTGTGGAGGCCAAGGCCACCGAGGCCCTGGTGGACAACCTGCTGCAGATGTCGGCCCGGACCGGGCAGATCCCCGGCACCGCCCTGGACGCGCTGCTGAGCGGCGGCGAGGGTGCGGAGCGGGGCGCGTCCGTCGCCGTGGTGGCTCCGGGGCCGTGCAACGAGAGCCAGGAGTCGGTCATCTCCTCGGCGATGACGCGGCCCCTGACGGTGGCGACCGGGCCGCCCGGCACGGGCAAGAGCGAGGTCGTCACCGCCGTCGTCACCACCTGTGTCGCCGCCGGACAGTCCGTGCTGGTCGCCTCGACGAACAACGAGGCCGTGAACGTCGTCGCCGAACGCTGCGACGACATCGCGCCCGGGCTGCTGATGCGGACGGGCAACACCGAGGCACTGGTGCGGGAGGCCGCCAAGCTGGAAGGGCTGCTGGGCGAGCCCGCCCAGGCGCCGCGACGCGGATCGGCCACCGTGGGCGGGCAGTTGCGCAGTGCGCGCAAGACGGCCGACGGGCTGCGGGCACAGGCCGCGCGACACGTCGCCGAGGAGGGGCGTCTGCTGGAGCTGCTCCAGGAGCGGGCGGAACGGGCACAAGCGCTGGAACTGCCGCTGCCGCTCCTGGAGCGGGTGTGGGCCGCGGGAGACGACGGTTCGGCCGCTCTGGGGCATTGGGAGGGGCGGGCGCGGAAGGTGGCCGGTGCCCCCTGGTGGCTTCTCGGCCCATGGCGTCGGGGACGGGCCCTTGCCGCACTCGTAGCGGCGGCGACCGACGGCGCGCAGGAGGACCGCCCGGACGTACCGGCCCGGCCGGATCTGCCCTCGTGGCCGGAGTGGGCGGCCGGGCGGCCGGTGCCGGCGGAGTTGCTGGAGTCGCTGGCGGACACCGTGGCCGTGGAACAACAGGTGCGGGCGCTCGTCCCCCGGCAGACGGAATGGGACGAGGACGGGCTGCGGCGGTCACGGCTGGAGGCGGCGGGCACGCTCTCCGAACTGTCTTCGGAACTGTCGCGGGCGGTGTCCGCAGAGGCGCTGACGCGGGGGCGGGCACTCATGCAGCAGCGGCTCCAGGCACTGCGGAGCCGCTCGGGCTTCCAGCGCAGCCAGAAGAACCTGATGGCGCACATCAAGGGATGGGCCGTCAGCACGCACTCGGTGCGGCAGCTGGAACTGACCCCGAAGCTGTTCGACCTCGTCGTCATCGACGAGGCCAGCCAGTGCTCCATCCCGTCGGTACTGCCCCTGCTGTTCCGGGCCCGCCGGGCACTGATCATCGGCGATCCGATGCAGCTGGGGCACATCCCCGGTGTGTCACCCCAGCAGGAACAGCAGGCACGGGTCCGGGCCGGGCTGAGCGCGGCGCAACTGGAGCACCACCGGCTCACCTACCACGTCTACTCCGCGTACCACGCGGCCGAGCAGCACGGAGACTCCGCGCTGCTCCTCGACGAGCACTACCGGTGCCACCCCCGGATCGCCGACATCGTCAACGGTTACTGCTACGCGGGCCAGTTGCAGGTCCTCACCGACGTACGGGGGCAGGTCCCGGCCGCCGACCCGGTGGGGGCGGCCGATCCGGCGCCGGCGCTGGGCTGGGTCGACGTGCCGCGCGGCGAGTCGGCGCTGGGTGGCAACGGGCGGTCCTGGCGCAACCGGGCGGAGGCGGAGGCCGTACGGGGAGTGGTGGACGAACTGCTGGAGCGGCTGCCGCAGGACGCCACAGTGGGTGTGGTCACGCCCTTCCGGGCGCAGAAGGAGGCGTTGGCGCGGGTGTGGCGCGACGACGACCGTGTCCGGGTCGGCACCGTGCACGCCTTCCAGGGCGGCCAGCGCGACGTGATGGTGCTGAGCCCCGTGGCCACGCACAACACCCCGCCGAGGACGACCCATTGGGTCGCGAGCCAGGTCAACCTGTGGAACGTGGCGGTGACCCGGGCGAAGTCCCAGCTGATCACCGTGGGCGCGCACGGGTTCTGGCAGGGGCAGAGCGGACTGCCGACCCTGCTCGCGAACCGCTCGGCGCTCCTCGGGGCGGACACCGACGAGGCCGAGGAGCCGGTGACTACGGCCACGCCGGAGACCGGGTTCCGCGAGGAACTCGCCGACCGGCTCCAGCAGTACCTCGCCGAGCGCGGGATCACCGACCTGGAGCGGGCGGCGGTGGTCGGCGGCCACCCGGTGGACCTGCTGTTCACCGAAGCCGGGCAGAACACGGCGGTCCTGATCGACCTCGGCCCGCCGCCCGGTATCGACCCGGCGCGGCACCTGCGGCTGACCCACGCACGGGGCGACCTCCTGACCGGGCTGCCGTCCGGGGGCTACGGGGCGAAGACGTGCCCGGTGGGCCGTGTGGTGAGGATCCCCGCGTGGCGCATCCTGGCAGGCGAGGAGATCCTGGCGCCGGTGTTCGACTGACCGGGAAGGGCCTGGCACCAGAGGTCCGTTCAGGTGCCGGGCAGGGACCGGACGACGTGCGTCATGTGCTGGACGCTGCCTGCCCAGAGCCACTGCGTGTGGGTGCCGGTGCCCTCGCTGTCCGTCACGGGCCCCTCGGCGCAGTCGCGCAGCCAGGTCTCCCCGGCACTCGCGACCGCAGTGCGGAAATCGGGAAGATCGCGGATCCGGCGGGCGGCGGCCCGGATGCCCACCGTTCGGTCCGGCCCTCCGTTCAGCACCTTGCACAGCACGAACGAGCGGTCGGTGGTGTAGCGGAGGACTCCCCAGGGCGGGCCTCCGCCTCCCGGCTCCGTGGCCAGGGCTGCGGGGGGCTGCACCCCGTAGTCGCCGTATCTCAGCCGCCAGAGGCATTCCCTGCGGGCCGCCCGTACCTCGTGCCACATGTCCCAGTCGGCGCGGGGCTCCTCGTGCGGCTCGCCGAACCGCGCCATGTCGTCGGTGACGTGGGGGAACGCCCCGCCGAGCACGGCGACGGTCCGCCACTCGCCGGCCAGTGGCTCGAGGGCGTCCAGAGCGCGCAGCGCCTCCTTTCCCGCGTCGGGGCGGCCGGGCAGGACGGCACCCAGGTCCAGCAGCAGATCGACGGGCACTCCCCTGTCGACCCGGTCCAGCAGCGCGCAGACCGTCTCGGCGACGGCTCCGTCCCACTCCCCCGGCATGCGAACACGGACCCCGACTCCGCTGCCGCAGCGGCGGGCGGTCTCCAACGCGGCCGTCTGCTGGGCCTCGCCCCGCTCCGGACCGGTCACCGGGCGAAGCAGGTGGTTGAGTGCGCTGTACTCGGCCAGGATCGCGGCGAGTGCGGGTGTCTGCCCCGCCTCGGCGAACGGGGCGTCGATCCAGCCCGGATGGCGCCGGTGCACGCCTCTCACCCAACGCAGTTCCTTCTGCCAGCGGGCCTGTCTGAGTTGCGCCGGAGTCGCCCCTGGAGAGGGCGGGAGGTTCCAGAGGGGCGCGACCGACGCCTGGATGTCGGGCCGGAGGCGCTCGTAAGCCATCCGGGCATGCTGCCGGACCGGCAGAACGGGAACGTAGAGCGGTTCGGACATCGCGGCTCCCCCTCGGCACTGCCCGCGCGCTTTCCCTTCCCGCCAGGGTCCGCGAACGTCACGGCGTATGAAAGAGAGCCCTTTCGGTCCGGATGGCTGAAGTGCGCAAGTACCTGGTGACGGTGTGACGCAGACCCAGTTGCGCAAGACCCTGCCCTGCCGCAGCGCACTGGCCCTGTCCGCCGTCGAGATGGAGTCGTGGCTGATGCTCTTCCCGGACGCGTTTCCGAAGGTGCGGCGGGGCTGGTCCATGCGGTCCGAAGACCGGCGAAAGGACTTCACCAAACTGGCGAATCCCAAGGAGCACCTCCAGAGGCACCTGGGCAAGCCCACATATCGGGTCTCGGACTCTCCGAAGATCATGGCGGAGGCCGTGAAACTCGGCCAGGTCAGCGCACGTCCGCCCGGCAACAACAGGTCCTTCAGGGACTTCGCGGACCAGTTGGCCTCCTGGAAGAACAAATAGGGACCGGCACCCCCCTGAGAAGTCCAGAGCCCCGGTCCCTCACCGGCCGGGGCTGTCACCCATCCCCTATACGGTGGTATCGATCACCAGGGCACCGGCACGCAAGGGGGACCGTCGTGAAGCCCACCATGGCCGCCGCGCAGCTCCGCGGCAGTCTGACGCAGTACCTCACGACGACGTACGCCCTCGCCGACGAAGACACCCGCACCGCGCTCGAACGCTTCCTCGGGCATCCCGAGACCGGTATCTTCCGCGGGCCCTACCTGCGGATCAGGACGCCGTTCCACGTCGCCGACGACGGCTGGCAGCGGGAGCTGGAGTGGTCGGCCGGTTTCCCGGGGTTCGCACCCTGGCGGCACCAGGCCAAGGCATGGGCGCGGCTGTCCACGCTGCACGGGCCCGCCCGCCCGACGCTGGTGACCACCGGCACCGGGTCCGGCAAGACCGAGTCGTTCCTGATCCCCGTCCTGGACCACTGCCGGCGGCAGAAGGCCGAGGGGCGGGCCGGGATCAAGGCCGTGCTGCTGTACCCGATGAACGCGCTCGCCACCGACCAGGCCGGGCGTATCGGGGAGTACCTGGCACGGCCTGAGCTGGCCCGGGTCACGGCAGGGCTGTACATCGGCGACCGGCCCGACACCGACTTCCGTCGGGTGATGACGCGACGCGAGGAGATGCGCGTCTCACCGCCCGACGTGCTGATCACCAACTACAAGATGCTCGACCTGCTGTTGCAGCGGGGCGAGGACCGCAGCCTGTGGGAGGGCGCCGAGCCCGCGTACGTCGTACTGGACGAGTTCCACACGTACGACGGCGCCCAGGGCACCGACGTGGCCATGCTGCTGCGCCGGCTGGCCGCCGCCACCGGCGCGACCCGGCCCGGCAGACCGCTGGGGTCGATCTGCCCGGTGGCGACCTCGGCGACGTTGGGTGAGGGTGCACCGGGCAAGGAGGCCGACGAGGCCGGGGGCGTCCTCGACGTGGCGGCGCGGGTGTTCGGGATGCCGTTCCCCGCGGACGCGGTCATCGGCGAGGAGCGGATGACCGCCGACGAGTTCACCGGCGCCGTCGACTACGAACTGCCGGAACCGCCGAGCCCTCAGGAGGTCGTGGCGGTGTCCGGCGGACCGGACGTGGAGGCCCGCCCCGACCTGCTGGACCTGGACGCGCTCGCCGCCCGGTTGCTGGGCCGCTCCGGCCTGAACGCCTTCCGCGTCGGGCGGCTCCTCAAACGGCACGACTTCACCCACGGTGCGCTGTCGCTGCTCAGCGGGGAGCCGGTGGACGAGTGGTCGCTGCGGGACCGGCTCGCCCGGTTCGGGTACTCCTGGGGCCGCACGGCGCGGGAGAACCCGAGACTGGTGCTCCAGGCGCTGTCCCGGTTCGTGGCGCTGCTGTCGGCCGCCCGCGACCCGGACTCCGACGAGCGTCGTCCCCGGCCGCTGCT
This sequence comes from Streptomyces sp. NPDC096046, assembly GCF_040303285.1. Classification (NCBI taxonomy): domain Bacteria; kingdom Bacillati; phylum Actinomycetota; class Actinomycetes; order Kitasatosporales; family Streptomycetaceae; genus Streptomyces; species Streptomyces sp. NPDC096046. Next base: position 66,312 of record NZ_JBEOSZ010000032.1, read on the forward strand.
GCACATCGAGGCACACCTGTGGGTGCGGCCCGTGACCCGGGTACTGCGCGGGGTGGGCCGCACCCCCGAGTTCCGCTGGTACGAGGACGACCGCACGGCCGCCCGCCGGGCCGCCCTGAACGCCGCGCCGCCCGGTGACGAGGACCCGGACGCCTCGTCCGGCGGCTATCCGTCGTCCGCGAGCGGACAGCCACTGCCGGGCACCGACACCGCGCCGCGCCCGGCCCAGGTGCACCTGCCCGCCGTGTACTGCCGTAACTGCGGGCGATCGGGGTGGGCCGCCCTGTCCCCGGAAGCCGATCCGCAGCAGCTGGTGACGGCCCAGGACCGGATCTGGCGGGCCGGGGTGGGCCGGGACAAGCGGCGCCTGCGCTACTTCATCTCCGCCACCGCCCGGGAGCGACGGCAGGCCCTCGACGCACTGACCGGCGCACGGCCCTCGGACGGTGGCGTCGACCCGTTGTCGGTGGTGGTGCTGGACGGCGGGCAGGGCACCTACCGCATGCCGACCACCGGGGACGACGGAGATCTCGTCGACGCCTGGTTCACGTTGGCGGTGCTCGACAAGAAGACCGCCGACCGGGCCGCCAAGGACGACCGGTGCCCGGCCTGCCACACCGACAACAGCATCCGCTTCCTCGGCACGGCCCGGGCGGCCCTCGCCTCCGCGACGGTCACCCAGCTGTTCACCGGCGGCGACATCGCGCTCGTCCCTGAGGAACGCAAGACACTGCTGTTCAACGACTCCACGCAGGACGCCGCACACCGGGCGGGATACGTCGCCAACGCCTCGTACAAGTTCTCGCTCCGCTCACTGCTCGCCCACAACCTGGACGAGTCCGGTGCGCCGACCGCGCTGAACGACCTGATCGGCCATGTGCTGGACTCGGTGGACGACCCGGAGGCGCTGGCCGCCGTCGTCCCCCCCGATCTGCATGACGAACCGGGCGTCGACCGGCTGCTGTCCGGCCGCGGCACCGGCGACGCGCGGACCTGGCGGCTGATCGGTGAACGGCTGGCGTTCGCGACGGTGATGGAGTTCGGGCTGCGCAGCCGCACGGGCCGGACCCTGGAGCTGACCCGGACCGCCGCCGCCGAGGTCGCCGTGACGGACCCCGAGCGGGTCACTGACCTGGCGCGGGACCTGCACCTGGCCCTGCCGGGCCAACTGCTGGCGGTCGGCGGGTTGCCCACCCCCGAGCGGTATCTCGCCTACGTCCGGGGTCTGCTGGAGCGGCTGCGGCTGCGTGGTGCGGTGCGGCACCGGTGGCTCGACACCTGGATCAAGGAAGCCGGCGCAGACCGCTACCTCATCTCCGGACGCAGGCCCGATGGCATGCCCGCCTTCCCCGAAGGAGTCGCCCCGCCGAGGTTCCTGCTGGACGGGCAGAAGGACAAGACCGAGTTCGACTCGCTCACCGGACGCCTGGGGTGGTACCAGGACTGGACCCGCAGATGCCTCGACCTGGACGCCGCCGGGGCCACCGAGTACCTGCGCAGGCTGCTGCCCGCCCTCGCCGACGCGGGCGTCCTCTCGGTGCGGACCGCCCGAGACCGCCAGACCCGGGTCTACGGGTTGCAGCCCGGCCACATCGAGGTGCGGCTGCTCGACGACGCCGTCGTCAACAAGGCCTTCGTCGCTTGCGAGGACTGCCGCTGGCAGCAGGTCGTGACACCTGAGCGCCGCACCCGCTGGTACGGGCATCCGTGTCCCCGCTACCGGTGCAGGGGCCGGCTGACCGCGCCCCAGACCGACCGGTCCGCCGCCGAGACCGAGGTGTCCCGCTTCGGCTCGGGCCCCCTCGTACCGGAACGGGACTACACCGGCGACTACTACCGCCGCCTCTACCTGACGGGCGGCACGTTCCGCGTGGTGACCGCCGAGCACACGGGCATGCTCAGCCGCCCCGAACGGGAGCGCGTGGAGCGCGCGTTCAAGGCGGGTACGCACTACACCGACCCCAACGTGCTGTCGTGCACGCCGACCCTGGAACTCGGCATCGACATCGGCGACCTGTCCGCCGTACTCCTCGGCTCCCTGCCCGCCGGTCCCGCCAACTACGTGCAGCGGGCCGGACGCGCCGGACGCCGTACGGGCAACGCGCTGGTCGTCGCGTTCGGCGGACGCAAGGCACGCGACCTGTACTACCTGGACGAGCCGCGCGAGATGATCGCCGGGACCATCCTGCCGCCGGGCTGCTACCTGTCGGCGGTCGAGATCCTGCGCCGCCAGTACACGGCACGGCTGCTGGACCTGGCGGCCCGTGGCGAGCTGCGGACCTCCGACGGCGAGACGCTGGCGCCGCTCCCCCGGCTGTCCTCCGCCCTGTTCGGCACCAGCGGGTGGTGCGAGGACCTCGCGGACGCCGCGCGAACACACGGGGCGGCACTCGCAGAGGAGTTCCTCGCCCTGTTCCCCGGCGACAGCGACGTGCGGGACCCCGACAGCCCTGACGGGGCGGGCGTCTCCGCGCACGCGGCGGAGCAACTCAGGGCGTACGCGACCGGCGGGATAGCGCGGGCGTTGCAGGAGGCCGAGGAGGACTGGACGGGGCGGCGCGAGGAGCTGCGCCGCAGGATCGCGGCGATCGACGAGGCCGCGGAGCAACTGGCACAGTCCGACGAGTCGCAGGCCCGGGAGCGGCGCGAACTGCTCGCCGAGCGGCGGGGTGCCGGCGACCTGCTGCGGGAGCTGAGCCAGTCGAGCGCCCACGCCACCTTGGTGGACCTCGGACTGCTGCCCAACTACAGCCTGACGGACACCACCACTCGGCTGGAAGCGACGCTGTACTGGACGGAGACCCCGGGCGAGGAGGACGACACCGGCGGGGCGGGAGCCGCCGAGCAGGGCGCCGTCCGCAAGGTGTACCGCAGTGAGACGCGGGACTACGAGCGGTCCCGCAAGCTGGCCCTCACCGAACTCGCCCCCGGCAACAGCTTCTACGTCAACGGTTACCGTCACGTGGTGCGCGCCCTGGACGTCGGCAGTCCCGAGCGCCGCGCCTGGTCGGTGTGGCGGCTCTGCCCCGCCTGCGGATATGTCCGCACCGAGGAGCAGAACGCGGAGCGGAACACCGATCCGTGCCCGCGCTGTCACGGCCGGGAGATCGCCGACGCGGGGTGCGTCCAGCGCGTACTGCGGCCCAGGCGGGTCCTGTCCCGCGACAAACGCGACGACGCCCGGGTCCGCGACGACCACGACGAACGGGACCGCAGGCGCTACTCGGTCCTCACCACCGTCGACATCGACCCCGACCGTCTGACGCCCGGTTCCTGGCGGCACGACAGCGCCGTGTTCGGTGTGGACTTCACCCGCCACGCCACGATCCGGACACTGAACCTGGGGCTGGACCGTGAGGACGGCAGCAGCACGGTACCGCTGGCCGGCCAGGACGTACGGCTCAACCCGTTCTACGTCTGCACCGAGTGCGGCGGCGCCACGGCCGACGGCCGGCCGGTGGTGGACGTGCCGCAGCACGCGCTCACGGAGTCGGGCGCGGCGAGCACCCCGGCCGCCCAGCACCATCAGCTGTGGTGCCCGCGCCGCCGTGTCCGAAAGCCCGTCACCGGCGCGGGTGAACAGCAGGGCAAGGGCCAGGACGTGCCGCTGCTGCTCGCCCACGAACTGACCACCGAGGCCGTGCGGATTCTGCTGCCCGCGTCGGTGGCACGCGTCAAGGAGCGGCTCGCGTCGTTCACCGCCGCCCTGTTCGTGGGGATCGCGGCTCGCTACGGCGGCGACCCCGACCACATCGACATCGCCGAGGCGACCATGCCCGACCACGCGGGCGACCTGGACGCGGACTGGCCGAGGCGCTTCCTCGTCGTCTACGACCGGCTGCCGGGCGGCACGGGCTACCTCCACCGGCTGTCCTCCGCCGACGGTTTCCGGGAGGTACTGCTCAGGGCACGGGACGTCATCGAGCGCTGCCCCTGCCGCGAGAAGGGGCTCGACGGCTGCCACCAGTGCCTGCTGCGGCGCGTGCCGGCCGCCGACTACGACAAGGTCAGCCGGGGCGAGGTCCGCCAGATGCTGGACGAACTGCTGGGCGCCGACGGTGAGGGGTGGCGCACCTCGCCGGTGGCGACGACCCGTCACATCCCGCTGCAACGACAGGCCGAGAGCGACCTGGAGATCCTCTTCATCGACACCCTTCAGGACTGGGCGAAACTGGCCGAGTCGAGGGCCGCGGCGGACACGTACACGACCTCCGCCGGTACGTACGCCCTCGACCTGCGGCTCACAGCGCCCGACGGGGCCACCGTGAGCTGGCGCGTCTCCCAGCAGCGCGCCCTGGACGGCACCCGGCCCGACATACTCCTCGAACGGCTGGACACCCCCGGCCCGCGCGTCGCCCTGTACCTCGACGGCTACGCGTACCACGCCACCCGTGAGCACAACCGGCTGGCGGACGACGCGATGAAGCGCACCCGGCTCCGTGCGGAAGGCCTTCGCGTGTTCCAGCTGACCTACCACGACGTGAAGGAGTGGCGTCAGCGGATCAAGGACACCGGGTACGCGGGAGCCGACCCCGCCGATCCTGTGTGGGTGCCGTACGGCGCGGCCGGACAGCAGCGGGCCCGCGACTACTACGACCGCGTGGGCAGGGGCCTGCCCGGTGAACTCGCCGAGACGGTGTGGGTCAATCCGGCCCGGCTGCTGCTGGCCTATCTGCGCTCTCCCGACCCGGAGCGCTGGAGGCGGCGAGCGGAGGCGGCCGCCGCCGGGCTCAGCGGAGCGGACGGGGTCCGCGCCGTGGCGCTCACCGGCGAAGGGGCCGGCGAGGGGCTCAGGGCAGCGCTGCGCGGCGCCATGCCCTCCGGGGGCGCCGGACCCGTACGCCTGCTCTCCGGCCCCGACGCGTCGGGTTGCCGTCTGGTGCTGGCCGCGGACGGCAGACGCACCCCTCCCGTGTGGACGGGACTCACCGTCCTGGACGACGGTGACGCGGCCCTCGCCGACGAGCCTGCCCACAAGCGACGCTGGCGTGCCTGGCTGTACTGGAGCAACGTGCTGCAGTTCCTGGAGCACGGCGGTGGAGACAGCGCCCAGCTGACGACGAGCATGCTCGACGGCTTCACTCCCGAGGTCCTCACCCTGACCGGTGGGGAGGGCTGGCTGACGTCGACGCGTACGCCGATGCCCTCGCCCGCGGACGAGCTCGCGCCCGTCGGAGTGGCCCCCGTCCCCGCGGTGCCCGCTGTGGGCAGCGGTGAGACGGCCGCGCCGAGGCCCTCCGTGGATGAGCCACGCGGCGGCGAAGCACCGGGGCGGGACCCCGGCTGGGACCGGGTCATCGACTACCTCGACCCCGAGGAGCCGGGGCTCACGGAACTTGCCCACGCACTGGCCGACGCCGCGGTGCCCGCGCCTCAGGACGGCTACGAGCTGGACGGCCACGGCTGGCAGGCCGAACTGGCGTGGCCCGCGGCCCGGATCGGAGTGGTCCTCGGCTCTCGCGCGGACGGTGACGAGCCGGACTACGAGGCCCAGGACCGGGACAAGGCATTCTCGGCGGCAGGCTGGACGGTCCGCACCGCCGCCGCATGGGACCCGGCGGCGATGATCGCCCGGCTCACAGAACGACAGCACGACAGCGACACCATCAGGGACGGGGAGCCGAAGCGATGAACACCTCCGGCGTCACACTGCGCCTGCTCGACAAGGCGGACAAGGAGATCCTCAAGCTGCCCCGCACCGTCAAGGGCGCGTTCTTCGACTTCCAGCACAAGTTCCGGAGCAACCCCCACACCACCGGGCTGAAACTCCAGCAGCTCAAGGGGGACAGCAGGCTCTGGTCGGCGCGCGTCAACGACGAGTACCGGGCGCTGCTGCTGCGGCTCGCCGACGACGACTGGCTGATCGTCTCCGTCAAGCACCGCAAGGACGTCTACAACCGGCTGTCGTACGGCGTCAACCAGGTCACCGGCGGCATCGAGTACGTGGACCTGGAAGTGGTCGAGGACAGTGTCCTGCGCCGCCTCCCCGCCCCGCCCGCACAAACCCGTGCGAGCACCGAGCCGTCCACGCCGGCGCAGCCCGAACCGCCCCGGCCCCTGTTCGCCGACTGGTCCGACGAGCAGCTGTCGGACCTCGGTGTCGCCGAACCCCTGCTGCCCGTCATCCGTACCCTCGCCACCGAGGACCAGTTGCTCGGCCTCGTCGAGTACGCGCCGCAGCTCACCGGTGAAGTGCTCCTCGCCCTGTTCGACGGCGCGTCGTACGACGACGTCCTCGACCAGGTGACCCGGCCGGTGGCCGCCACCGAGCCGGTCGACCCGGACGACTTCGAAGCCGCGGCGCAGCGGCCGGCGACGGTCGTCACGACCACCGACGATGCCCTCAAGGAGGCACTGGAGAGCGGCGACTTCGGCCGCTGGAAGGTCTTCCTCCACCCCACCCAGGCGCGACTGGTCGAACGGCACTACAACGGCCCCGCCCGGGTGGGCGGCGGCCCCGGAACCGGCAAGACCATCGTCGCCCTGCATCGGGTACGGCATCTCGTACGGCAGCTTCCCCCAGGCCGGGACAAGCCCGTCCTCCTCACCACGTACAACAAGAACCTCGCCGCCGACCTGCGCGCTCGGCTCCTGGAGCTGGGGGGCGAGGAACTGCTGAGCCGGGTCGAGGTGAGCCACGTCGACCAGCTGGCCCTGCGCATCGTCCGCGAGGCGGAACCGGGCAGCGGCAAGCAGACCATCGACGACAGCCAGGCGGTGCGCGAATGGCGCGGGCTGCTGGACGAGTTGGGAGAGGACGGCTGGGACGCGGAGTTCCTGCACGACGAGTGGACGCAGGTCATCCTCGGCCAGGCCGTCGGCACCCGCACCGACTACTTCAGGGCCCGGCGCGCCGGACGCGGCAGGAACATCGGCCGTGCCGAGCGGGCCGAGATCTGGCAGCTCGCCGAGCGCTTCACCCAAAGGCTGGACCGACTCGGGCGCCAGACCTGGGACCAGGTGGCAGAACGCGCCGCACGGTTGGAGATCGGCCGCGAACAGCGCATCCAGAACATCACCCGGCAGCGGGAGGAGGCGGGTGGACTCGACAACATCCACCTCCAGGACGGCTCAGGGGGCTGGCTCCGTCACCGGTACCGGCACATCGTGGTGGACGAGGCGCAGGATCTGCGCCCCGCCCACTGGAAGATGCTGCGTGCGATGGCCCCTCGGGGCGCCGACGACCTGTTCCTGGTCGGCGACACCCACCAGCGCATCTACAAGAACCAGGTGACGCTCGGCAGCCTCGGTGTCAACATCCGGGGCCGGTCCTCCAAGCTGAGCCTCAGTTACCGTACGACGCGGCAGATCCTTCGCTCCGCCCTCGGGGTGCTGGGCGAGACCAAGTACGACGACCTCGACGGCAGCGAGGAAACGCTCGCCGGCTACAGGTCGGTGCTCAGTGGAGGGCTTCCAGCCGGGCACGCCTTCCCGGACTGGACCTCCGAACGGGAAGGCGTGGCCGCGCTCATCGAGGAGTGGGACGCCGACGCGGACACGGCCATTCCGCACGAGCAGATCGCGATCTGCGTGCCGACGAATCAGATGGCGGCCGAGATGGCCTACACGCTCAAGCTGCGCGGCATCGACGCGGTGGAGATCCGCTCCGACGGACCGAACGGCTCCACCGGTGTGCACATCGGCACGATGTTCCGGTTCAAAGGGCTCGAGTACCAGCGCATGGTCATCGCGGGGGTGACGGACGGACTTGTGCCACGCGAGACCGTCAACACCCTGCGCGACAGGGACCCCGTCCGTTACCGCCACGAGATCCAGCGAGCCCGCTCCCTGCTGTTCGTCGCAGCGACGCGGGCCCGTGACAGCGTGGACGTCTTCTGGCACGGAAAGCCGAGCCCGTTCCTCGACCACTCGTGGGTCGCCTCGTCGGCGTCGCCGTCCTGAGAGTGAGGCCTCCTTATGGCCCCTTGAACGTCCGGGTGTCAGAGCCGTGTCCCAGCAGCCCGTGCGGTCACATGCCCAGACCACGGCGGGAGATCCACCAAGTACCACCGGGCCGGAGTTCCGACGGAGCGATATCCGAGCTCACCACGAGAAGACCGAAATCGGCAGGTCAGCACCCCTTTGCCGCAGGCACCAGAATCGGTACGCACTCAACTGGCGGCCGCGGGGCCGAAGTCGCGCTCCTTGCGGGCGAGTTCCCAGACCTCGGCCCCGCCCACCGCGCCGTCCAGCCGCAGCTCGGCAACCTCCCCGACCCGCAGGTCGGACCAGGTCCCCGCCACGCCACCACGGTAGACCTCGACAATACCCGCGTCCCAGAACAGCCGGAGCACTCCGTCGCGTCCGGCGAACTCCGCCAGGTCCACGATCGTCTCGGCTCCGCCCGGGGACCGCAGGGTGACACGTCGCACGCCGTTGGCCGTCGCGGCGTCCAGCACCAGCTCGCCGGCGACCCGAGCCCGCTCGAAGCGGACCGTACCGGTCGGCGGTACGGGCGTCGCCGTCCGCCGCAGGGAGCTGAGTTCGGCGGCCGGCTCACTGTACAGGCGGCCGTCGCGTATCGACAGTTCGCGGGGCAGGCTCATGAAGCCCACCGCCGGCCCGTCGAGGCCGGCCGGGTCCTCGTGGGTGCGGACCCAGCCGAACTGGATCCGCCGGCCGTCCGGCGCCCAGTACGACTGCGGGGCGTAGAAGCGGTCGCCCACGTCCACGACACCGCTCTCGCGCACGTGGAAACCGTCGTCCGAAGCGGTGCCGGTCATCCACCAGACGTCGGGCCCCGTCACCCCGTCCTCGTGGATGACCGAGACCAGCACAGCCGCCGTGTCTGCCGAGGTGAAGTAGTCCGGGCACTCCCACACCGCGCCCGGCACCTTGGTGGCGGCCCGGTCGGCGAAGACGCCGTCGTAGTCCCACCGCCGCAGGTCCGTCGAGGACAGCGCGAACGCCGAGCCGCCATGCTCGCGGCGTGCGCCCGCGACGAGCATCCGCCACCGGCCGCCCTCCCGCCACACGCTGTGGTCGCGGAACTCGGTGATGTCGGCGGCGGGCGGCGCGGGCAGCAGTGGGTTGGCCGCGTCCTTGACGAAGCCCGACAGCCCGTCGTCGGCCGCGCGGGCGAGGCAGGGCAGCTGGGCGTCACCGAGGACACCGGTGTACAGGATCGAGACAGCGCCGTCGTGCTCCACCGCACAGCCCGAGAAGCAGGCGGTCGCGTCGTACGGCGCGGTCCCGGCAGGACCGGGAAACAGGGCCACCTCGTGCTCGGTCCAGGTGAGCAGGTCCGGGGAGCTGGCATGGCCCCAGTGCTGGTTGGAGAACTCGGTGCCGTCCGGGTTGTACTGGTAGAAGAGGTGATGTTTCCCCTGCCAGTGGACGAGCCCGTTGGGATCGTTCATCCAGCCCTTCGCGGGCGCGTAGTGGAGCCATGCGGGCATGTCGAATATCCCTCTCATTGCGTATGAAATGTGATGAAGGCGCACCGGCTGATGGGTGCTTCGGCGAGTTCTCCGGGGCCGGGACGTCTCGTACTCTTGCGGCGTGTCAACCCATGAAGATCACCGCCCACGAGCGGGCCGACCTCGCCGGACGGACGTGGCGCGCCTGGCGGGCGTCTCGCCCGCGACCGTCTCCTTCGTGCTCAACCGGACGCCCGGGCAGACGATCAGCGACGAGACCCGTCAGCGGGTGCTGCAGGCAGTCGCCGAACTCGACTACCGGCCCAACCGTGCCGCACAGGGGCTGCGTCAGGGGCGCAGCGCGACCATCGGCTTCGTCAGCCACGACAGCGACTTCGGTGTGTTCGCGGCCGCCGCCATCAAGGGAGCCCACGAGGTCTCCATACGCCACGGAAACCTGCTGCTCCTGGTGAATACGGGCGGCTCGACGCGCCAGGCGGCGCAGCTGGTCGGCGAGCTGCTCGACCGGCAGGCCGACGCCCTGATCTTCGCGGTGGCCGGCACGAAGTCGGTGGTGGTCCCGGAGGAGGCCGCGCGGGTGCCGACGGTCCTGCTGAACTGCTTCGTTCCCGACGACGCCTTTCCGTCGATCCTGCCCGACGAGGTGCGCGGCGGGCGGGAGGCCACCCAGGCGCTGCTCGGCCTCGGGCATCGCGACATCGCCTACCTCACCGGCGCCACCAGCGTCTGGGCCACCAAGGCCAGGCTGCGCGGTTTCCGTGAGGCGCTGCGGGGCGCGGGGCTCGACCCGCGCAACCACACCGTGCTGTCCGGCAGCTACCACGCCGACTCCGGACACGAGCTGGCCCGAAAGCTGCTGCGGCACCGGGGCCCTCTGCCCACCGCGATCATGTGCGGCAACGACCGAATGGCCGTGGGAGCGCTCCTGGCACTGCTGGAGGCGGGGATCCGGGTGCCGGAGGACGTGTCCGTCATGGGCTACGACGACCAGTTCGAGCTCGCGGGGGAGATCAGGCCGGCGCTGAGCACCGTACGGCTGCCCTACGACGCGATGGGCCGCCTGGCCGCCGAGGAGCTGGACGCCGGCGGACCGGCCGTGCAGACCGGGCGTACGCTCGTGCACTGTCCGGTCGTGCTGCGCGATTCCACGGCCGCCCCCGCGCCCCGCGCGGGCGCCTGACCCGGACCGGACCCGCCAAGGCACCCGTTCACCCACCGATAACTCCCTTGTAACAGTCCTTGACGCGAGAAATCCGCGGCGGCTAGCTTTCGGCCACTAACCCGAATTAGTAACCCGCCGCGGTGGCCCGGTGCAAGACCCCGCCCCCGGCAGGCGAGATCACCTCAGGTGCGGGACATCAGCCCCGGCGCCAGCCCACCGTTCAAGGAGGAACACATGCCCACACGGAAGCTGGTTCTCGGGGTGAGCGCGTTCAGCGCCCTCGCCCTGCTCGCCACCGGCTGCGGGTCCGGGTCCGGCAGCAGCGCGAGCGACAAGAAGACGGTCACGATCTGGACCGGCATGGACCAGCCGATCATCGACGGTCTCAAGGCCGATCTCGCGCCACGCGCCAAGGCGCAGGGCCTCACCGTCCAGTGGCGCAGGGTCGACAACATCAACCAGCTGCTCGTGCAGAAGGTGCAGGCGGGCGACGCACCCGACATCGCGCTCATGCCGCAGCCCGGCATCATCAAGGACCTCGCGTCCAAGGGCAAGATCACTCCGCTGGACGACGTCCTCGACCTCCCGGCACTGCAGAAGAGCATGACCGCGGGCACGCTGGACGTCGCCAAGACGGACGGCAAGACCTACGGCGTGATGGTCAGCATGAACGTCAAGGGTCTGGTCTTCTACCCGAAGAAGGCCTTCGAGCAGGCCGGTTACACCGCGCCGAAGACCCTCGACGAGCTCAACTCCCTCACGGCGAAGATCAAGTCCGACGGGAACACGCCGTGGTGCCTGGGCATCGAGTCCGGTACGGCGACCGGCTGGCCGGCCACGGACTGGCTGGAGAACCTGGTCCTGAAGTACGGCGGCGTCGACAAGTACAACCAGTGGGTCTCGCACGACATCAAGTTCGACTCGCCGCTGGTCCGCAAGGCCGCCGCCCAGTTCCAGAAGATCGCCTTCACCGACGGCAACGTGCTCGGCGGCCGCAAGTCGATCGCCAGCAACGCCTTCGGCACCGCGGGCAACCCGATGTTCCAGAGCAAGCCCGGCTGCTACATGTACCAGCAGGGCAGCTTCATCACGGGCTTCTTCCCGAAGAGCGTCCAGAAGAACATGGACTCCGAGGTCGGTGTCTTCGGCCTGCCCCCGGCCACCGCCGACGGCGAGAACCCGGTCGAGGGCGGCGGCGACACCGCCTCCATCTACAACGACAGCCCGGCCGCCCGCAAGGTCATGAAGCTGCTCGCGACCACCGATGTCGGCACCACCGCGGCGAAGAACGGCTCCTCCTTCATCTCCCCGCACAAGGACTTCCCGCTCAGCAACTACCCGCTGAAGACCACCCAGTCGATAGCCAAGGTGGCCTACGACTCCACCGGCTTCGTCTTCGACGGCTCCGACGCGATGCCCACCGCGGTCGGCACCGGCACCTTCTGGAAGGACATGACCGCCTGGATCACGGGCGAGCAGTCGCTGGACGCCGCCCTGAAGAACATCGACGCCAGCTGGCCCGCCAGCTGACCACGCACGGGAGGGCCGCCGGGACCTGACCCCGGCGGCCCTCCGGCCCGAGCGACATCGACACGCGTTCGAGGAAGGAACCGCCGTGGTCAGCCAAGTATTCTCGACGGCGCTGACGGTGCTGGCGGGCATCGCCGGCGCCCTGGCCGTCTACTGGGTGCTCAACAAACTCGCCGAGGCCCTGCCGGGCCGCTGGGAAGCCCGGATCAAGCCCTACTTCTACATCGCCCCCGCGGTTGCCGCGATCGGCGTCTACCTCGTCTATCCCACGGTCGTCACCGTCGTCGACAGTTTCCGCAGCAGCGACGGCTCGCGCTTCGTCGGCCTGGACAACTTCAGCCAGCTCCTCGGGACCCCGGCCTTCCGGCAGACCCTGCTGAACTCACTGCTGTGGATCGCCCTCGTCCCCGCCGCCTGCATCGCGGTGGGCCTGCTCGTCGCCGTGCTGACCGACCGCCTCACTCCCACGGCCGAGAAGATGGCCAAGACCATCGTCTTCATGCCCATGGCCATCAGCGCCGTCGGCTCGGCCACCGTATGGCGGTTCATGTACGCCGCCCAGCCCGCCGGCCAGCCGCAGACCGGCCTGCTCAACGGCGTCGTCACCGCCTTCGGCCACGACCCCGTCCCCTGGCTCCAGCAGAGCACCGCGCACTCCAACAGCATGCTGCTCATGGTCATGCTGCTGTGGGGACAGGCCGGTTTCTCCATGGTGCTGCTGTCCGCCGCCATCAAGGGCGTTCCCGCGGACACCCTGGAGGCCGCCCGCCTCGACGGCGCCGGCGAGGGACGGATCTTCTGGCGGATCATCGTCCCGCAGATCAGGGGCACGCTCATCACCGTCTTCGTCACGGTCCTCATCACCGTGATGAAGGTCTTCGACGTGGTGTACGTGATGACCAACGGGTCTTTCAACACCAACGTCGTGGGCCTGGAGTTCTTCAACCAGCTCTACACGAACTACAACTACGGCTACGCGTCGGCGATCGTCGTCATGCTGCTCATCGCCATCGTGCCGATCATGATCTACCAGATTCGCCACTTCAGGGCGGAGGAGTCGGCATGACCACAAAGACGACCCCGACGATCACCCCGGCCGCACCGCGCCGCGGCCGCCCGTACCGGCGAAACGCCCAGGCGTCCCCCGGCGGGAGCGCAGGCCGCAGGCTGCCCAGCAAGCTGAGCGTGCTGCTGGTGTGCGCTCTGTGGATCGTGCCCACCCTCGGAGTGGTCATCACGTCCTTCCGCAGCCTCGACGACGCCAACTCCAGCGGCTGGTGGACGCTGTTCGCCCATCCCGGCGGCTTCACCCACCTCACCACCGGCAACTACTCCCGGGCCATGGAGCAGGCGGACCTCGGCACGGCCTTCTTCAACAGCGTGGCCATCACACTCCCGGCCGTGTTCCTGCCGCTGCTCGTCGCGGCCTTCGCGGCCTACGCCTTCACCTTCATGACGTTCAAGGGGCGCGACACCCTCTTCATCGTCATCGTGAGCCTGCTCGTCGTGCCGAACTACGTCGCCTTCGTCCCGATCATCAAGCTCTACGCCTCCGCGGACATGAACGGCACCTTTCCCGCCGCCTGGCTCGCCCACATCGGCTTCGGCATGTCCCTGGCCGTCTACCTCCTGCGCAACTACATGGCGACCCTGCCCAAAGACGTCATCGAGTCCGCCAAGATCGACGGCGCCAGCCACTTCCAGACCTTCTTCCGGCTGATCCTGCCGATGTCCTCGCCCGCGCTGGCCTCCTTCGCGATCTTCCAGTTCCTCTGGGTGTGGAACGACCTCCTGGTGGCCCTGGTCTTCGTGGGCCCCGGAGACAAGCAGCCCCTCACCATCGCGATCACCAACCTGCTGGGACAGCAGGGCACCGGCTGGGAGCTGGTCACGGCGGCCGGCCTGTTCTCCATGCTCGTCCCGATCGGGATCTTCCTGTTCCTGCAGCGGTACTTCGTGCGCGGCCTCACCAGCGGAGCCGTCAAGGGCTGAGACGCGGCCGACCCGCCCAACCATGCCCGCCCGGGCACCGGGCCCCGGCGTCAGGCCCCGGCACCGGGCCGACACCCGCGCCCGAAATCCCCGCACGACGCCCACCGTCCCACTCTCTTCCTGCCCCCACAGGCGCACCGAACAGTCAGGAACCCCGGCAACGTGAGCAACGCAAGCGACTCCTGGTGGCGCTCCGCCGTGATCTACCAGGTCTACATCCGCAGCTTCGCCGACGGCGACGGCGACGGAACCGGCGACATCGCCGGCCTCCGCTCCCGGCTGCCCTACCTGGCCGATCTCGGCGTCGACGCCCTCTGGATCAACCCCTGGTACCCGTCCCCGATGGCCGACGGCGGGTACGACGTCTCCGACTACCGCGGCATCCACCCGGCCTTCGGCACGCTCGACGAAGCCCGGCAGATGATCGCGGAGGCTCACACCCTCGGCCTGCGCGTGATCCTGGACATCGTCCCCAACCACACCTCCGACCAGCATGTCTGGTTCCAACAGGCGCTCGCCTCCGGCCCCGGTTCCCCGCAAAGGGACCGCTACGTCTTCCGCGAGGGTCGGGGCGAGGACGGCTGTCTGCCGCCCAACGACTGGCACGCGTGCTTCGGCGGCCCCGCCTGGACGCGCACGGCCGACGGCCAGTGGTACCTGCACCTGTTCGCCCCCGAACAGCCCGACCTGAACTGGGCCGACCCCGAGGTCCGCACCGAGTTCGAGTCGGTCCTGCGCTTCTGGTTCGACCTGGGTGTCGACGGCTTCCGCATCGACGTCGCCCACGGCATGGACAAGGACCCCGCTCTCCCCGACCTCGGGCTGCCGCACTTCTCCGTCATGACGGCGGAAGGCCAGCAAGACCACCCGCACTGGGACCGCGACGGCGTCCACGACATCTTCCGCAGCTGGCGCGCCATCGCCGACAGCTACTCCGTCCCACGGATCTTCGTCGCCGAGGCCCACGTCCGCCCCGGCCGTCTGGCCGACTACCTGCGCCCGGACGAACTGCACACCGCCTTCAACTTCGACTTCCTCAGGTGCCCCCTCGAAGCCGGCCGGCTGCGGGAGGTCATCGACCGCAGCATCACCGACCTCGCCCCCGTCGGCGCCCCCGCCACCTGGGTCCTGTCCAACCATGACGAGACCCGCCACGTCACCCGCTACGGCCGTACCCACACCGGCGTGACGACCCCGCTGAACGACCGGCAACAGCCCTGCGACCTTGCCCTGGGCACCCGCCGCGCCCGCGCCGCCGCCCTGCTGATGCTCTCCCTGCCCGGCGGCGCCTACATCTACCAGGGCGAGGAACTCGGCCTCTACGAGGTCGAAGACCTCCCCGAAGAAGCCCTCCAGGACCCCGTGTGGGAACGCTCCGGCCACACCCGCCGCGGCCGCGACGGCTGCCGCGTCCCCCTCCCCTGGAACGGCGACACCCCACCCTTCGGCTTCGGCCCGCCCGGCACCACCCCCTGGCTTCCCCAACCCGACGACTGGAAGTCCTACACCGCCGAGGCCAACGAGACCGACCCCACCTCCATGCTCAAGCTCTACCGCAACGCCCTCCGGCTGCGCCGCCTCACCCCCGACCTGCGCGGCGAGGAACTGCACTGGCTGGACAGCCCGGAGGACACCCTCCTCCTCCAGCGCGGCAGC
Source organism: Streptomyces sp. NPDC096046 (assembly GCF_040303285.1). Lineage (NCBI taxonomy): Bacteria > Bacillati > Actinomycetota > Actinomycetes > Kitasatosporales > Streptomycetaceae > Streptomyces > Streptomyces sp. NPDC096046. Next base: position 82,032 of record NZ_JBEOSZ010000032.1, read on the forward strand.
GACCTGCTGTGCGCCGTCAACCTCTCCGACCGGCCGATCCCCCTCCCCGACGCCTGCACCCCCCTCCTCTCATCCGGACCACTGGGCAAGGACCGGCTGCTGCCCCCGGACACCGCGGTCTGGCTGCGCCGCGACTGACGAGCCACGGGTGGGGCGAATTACGAACGCCCGCCCCCCGCCCAGGTCACCCGAGCCGGCTGGTCTCTCCGGGACATCTCACCGCGAGCGCGCCCCCGGGTGTGGGCCCGTGGAAACGGGAAAGTCCGCTCCTGTGGACGCGCCACTGCTGACCTTCGGCCACAGCACCGCCGGACGGGACCGGATCGCCGAGCTGCTGCGTGACGCCGGTGTGGCGGCCGTCGTGGACGTGCGGACCGCTCCCGGCAGCCGCCGTGACCCCGATCTGCTGCGGGAGCGGCTCGCCGAGTGGCTGCCGGGTGCCGGCATCGCCTACCGGTGGGAACCCGGACTCGGCGGGTTCCGCCCGCTGCCCGAGGACAGCCCGGACGTCGTCTGGCGCAACGCGTCCTTCCGCGGGTACGCCGGCCACACCCGGTCCCCCGAGTTCCTCGCCGCCGTGGACCGGGTGCTGCGGGAGGCGGGGCACGCGCGTACCGCCGTGATGTGCAGCGAGGCGGTCTGGTGGCGCTGCCACCGCCGTCTGATCGCCGACTTCGCGGTGCTCGCCCGCGGTGTACCCGCCCTGCACCTCATGCACGACGGGCGCCTGAGCGCCCACAGGCCGACGCCGGGAGCCCGTCTGCGTGACGACGGGCTCCTCGTGTACGACGCCCCCGCCGGGCCGACCCGGGGCTGAGCCGTCAGTACAGCTTGTTCACCGCCGTGACGGTCGTGGCCTTGAAGTCGGCCACCTGAGCGTGCTGGAACGTGCCCATCTGGGCCCACCGGACCACCGTGACGGTCGCGCCGTCACGGCCGACCGAGAAGAGGCCGATGTCGGAGGAGCCCCAGGCGGAGGCGGTGTGGAGGCCGTAGACGTGGGCGCCCTCCTCGACGTTCAGCCGTCCGTAGTACTTCTGCATCGCGGTGAGGTCGGGGTCCTGCTGCATCAGCTTCTTCGCGCAGCCGGCGAGGTCCTTGCGCAGCAGCGCCGCGAAGTCCTTCGCCCACTGCTCGCTGCGCCCCTCGACTGTCAGCTGCTGGGCGTTCGTGTCGTACTCCGTCCAGTACTCCCGGTGCGTGGTGATGGACGGCAGGGCGTCGCCCACGCAGATCGGCAGCGGGTCGGGCCGGCCGGCGGTGACCGGCCCGGCGTACCAGGGCGAGGACGGGTGCGGCGGCAGTTCGGCCGGCTCCAGGAACCGGGGTGTGCCGGAGGCCTGCGTGGCGGCGACGGCCGGGACGGCGGCTGCGGCGACTGAGGCGACGGCCGCCAGCGCGGCCACGGTGGTACGGATGCCTCGGGCACGATTCTGCATGCTCTCCCCCATGGTTGCTTCGGTCGCATGAGCGGGCTTCAGCCCTTGCCCCCGTATGACCCGTCACCGCCCGCAACCGTTGCCCTCTGCCTCCGCTACGGGTCAGTCCCGAATGTCACCGTCGTGCCACCGGGTGCGAGGAGAGGGCGGTTCACCCGCATGCCCGCGTCGGGTGGCGTCGGACGGCGGGCGCTCCGACAATATATGCAGAAATCGCTATATCTTAATGTCGCCATGTCGGCCGGGCCCTGCACCACGGGCGGCCACCAGCACATACGAGGAGCTCCACCATGACCACCGCCGAGCACATCACCCACGAGGACCACGCGCACACCCACGGCGACGACTGCGGCCACCTCTCCTTCCCCCACGGCGACCACACCGACTACGCCCACGACGGCCACATCCACCGGACGCACGAGGGTCACACCGACGAGTGCGGGAACGGCGGCCACGCGGTCCACAAGAACCACGACCATCAGCACGGCGACGACTGCGGCCACCTGGCCGTGCGGCACGACGATCACACGGACTATGTGCACGACGGCCACCGTCACGCCGCCCACGAGGGTCACTGGGACGACCACTGACCCGCAGTCACCTCGGGCGAGACAGGCGAGTGAACTGGGAATCGTTGTCATATACTGATGTGCGCATGTGATAACGACGCCCTCTCACCCGGCGGACGAGCCGGACCCGACGCCGCAGGCGGCCGGCGAACTGCTGCGCGCCCTGGCCTCGCCCGTGCGGCTGGGCATCGTGCGGGGACTGTCCGGCGGCGGGAAGTACGTCCATGAACTGGTGACCGCCCTGGGCGTGAGCCAGCCGCTGGTCTCCCAGCACCTGAGGGTGCTGCGCACCTCCCGGATCGTCACCGCCCGGCGTGAGGCCCGCGAGACGCGGTACACCCTCACCGACGACCAGGTGCCGCACATCGTGCTCGACGCCATTCGGCACGTTCAGGAGTAGCGCGTCGCAGGTCGGGCCACGGCGACCGCGATCGAACAGGATCCGCGGGCGCCCCGCGCCCCGGAACGCCCGCCGGTCCACCGTGGCGCTCAGGCCTGGGTCAGCGTGATGTCCTGCCCGCGAACCGCGCTGCTGCCGGACGGCCGCGTGGTGCAGCCGCGCCGGGTGACGGCGCGGGAACTGGCCGTCGCCGCCTGACCGGAGCGTCACCGCACGCGGCACGCGGGCCGCTCTACGGCAGGACCGCGAAGCCGTCCAGTTCGACCAGCGCCTCCGCGTCCCAGAGCCGGACGACCTGGACGACCGCCATGGCGGGGTAGTCGCGTCCGGCCGACTCGCGCCACAGGCGGCCCAGTTCGGGCGCGTGCGTGCGGTACGCCTCGACATCCGTGGCGTAGACGGTGACGCGGGCCAGGTCGGAGGGTGTGCCGCCGGCCGCGGCGAGGGCGGCCAGCAGGTTGGCGAGGGCCTTGCCGAACTGCTCGGGCAGGGTCCGTCCGACCACCTTGCCGTCGGAGTCGAGGGCCGTCTGGCCCGCCAGGAACACCACCTGTGAGCCGCGGGCCACGACGGCGTGGGAGAAGCCGGCCGGCGGGGACAGGTCGGGCGGGTTGACGCGCTCGGTGCTCACCGGGCCTCCTGACGGGCGTACAACTCCTTGGCGATGATGCCGCGTTGCACCTCGCTGGCCCCCTCGTAGATGCGCGGCGCGCGCACCTCGCGGTAGAGGTGTTCGAGCAGGTGGCCGCGTTGCAGGGCGCGGGCGCCGTGCAGTTGGACGGCCGTGTCGACGACGTACTGGGCGGTCTCGGTGGCGAGGAGTTTCGCCATGGCGGAGCGCCGGGGCACGTCGGGGGAGTCCGCGTCGTACGCCGACGCCGCCGCGTGGACCATCAGCCGGGCGGCCTCGGTGCGCAGGGCCATCTCGGCGACCTGGTGCGAGACGGCCTGCAGGTCCCGCAGCTTGCCCCCGAAGGCGTCGCGCCCGGCGGTGTGGGCGAGGGTCGCGTCGAGGGCCGCCTGCGCCATGCCGACCGCGAAGGCGCCGACGCTGGGCCGGAACAGGTTGAGGGTCCGCATGGCGACCCGGAAGCCGCGGTCGGCCTCGCCGAGCACGTCGTCGGCCGTGACGGGCACGGCGTCGAAGTCGAGCGCGCCGATCGGGTGCGGCGAGAGCATGTCGAGGGCGCGGCCGGTCAGGCCCGGGCGGTCGGAGGGCACGAGGAACGCCGTGACGCCCCGGGCGCCGGCGTCCGGGGTGGTCCGGGCGAAGACGGTGTAGAAGTCGGCCTCGGGGGCGTTGGAGATCCAGCACTTCTCACCGGTGAGGCGCCAGCGGGCGGAGCCGTCGGGGGTGGCGGTGAGTGCCGTGCCGGCCGACGGCCCGCCACTCGGCGGGGTGTCCGGCTCCGCCCGCAGCCCCAGCCCCGCCGCGTCCGACCCGGCCCCCGGCTCGCTCAGCGCGAAAGCCGCGACCGCCGTGCCGTCGGTGGTCGGGCGCAGCCAGCGGGCGCGTTGTGCCCGCGTGCCGTACGCGTGCACCGGATGGGCGCCGAGGCCCTGGAGGGCCAGGGCCGTCTCGGCCTCCGTGCAGGCGTAGGCCAGGGATTCGCGCATCAGGCACAGGTCGAGCGCGCCCGCGGTGAACAGGCGCCCGAGCAGGCCGGTGCTGCCGAGTTCGGCGACCAGGGGCCGGTTCACACGCCCCGGTTCGCCCTTGTCGGCCAGGGGGCGGAGCCGTTCGGCGGCCAGGGCACGCAGTTCGGCACACCAGGCGAGTTGTGCCGGTTCGAGCGAGAATGCGGTCATCGCCGGTCCCTTCTCCGCCACCCTGCGTTCCGGCTGGGCCACTCCGAGGCTATCGCGAACCGTTGACTGTCGTCACCAACACGATACGCTCCAGGGGCGAGCCCACCACGCCAAGGGGGCGAACCGTATGAATCCACGGGGCACAGCCCACGTCGACACCTTCGCCCGGGACCATCTGCCACCCCCGGACCAATGGCCCGAGCTCCGTTTCGACCTGCCGGAGCTGCGCTACCCCGAACGGCTCAACTGCGCCGCCGAGCTGCTGAACGGCCCGCCCGGTGAGCGCCCGGCGTTCCTCACCGCCACCGGCGAGCGGTGGACGTACCGCGATCTGCGCGCCCGCGTGGACCGCGTCGCGCATCTGCTCACCGGTGAACTCGGTGTCGTCCCCGGCAACCGGGTGCTGTTGCGCGGCCCCACCACCCCCTGGCTCGCGGCCTGCTGGCTGGCGGTGCTGAAGGCGGGGGCCGTGGCGGTCACGGTGCTCGCCCAGCAGCGCCCGCACGAACTGAGCACGATGTGCGAGATCGCGCGGGTGCGGCACGCGCTGTGCGACATCCGGGCCGTCGACGACCTCGCCAAGGCCGAGGTCCCCGGCCTGCGGATCACGACCTACGGCGGTGACGCCCCGGACGACCTCCTCAACCGCCCGGCGCCCGCGGCATCGTACGAGGCCGTCGCGACGGCGGCCGACGACGTGGCACTGATCGCCTTCACCTCCGGCACCACCGGCCGTCCCAAGGGCTGTATGCACCTCCACCGGGACGTGCTGGCGATCGCCGACACCTTCTCCCGGCACGTGCTGAAGCCCCGCGCGGACGACGTGTTCACCGGCAGCCCCCCGCTGGGCTTCACCTTCGGTCTCGGCGGGCTGGTGGTCTTCCCGCTGCGGGCCGGAGCGAGCGCGCTGCTGCTCGAACAGGCGGGGCCCCGGCAACTGCTCCCCGCCATCGCCCGGCACCGGGTCTCCGTGCTGTTCACGGCGCCGACGGCGTACCGCGCGATGCTCGACGCGCTCGACGGCCACGACGTCTCCTCGCTGCGCCGCTGCGTCTCGGCCGGTGAGAACCTGCCGGCGGCCACCTGGCGGGCCTGGCACGAGCGCACCGGTCTGCGCGTCATCAACGGCATCGGCGCCACCGAGCTGCTGCACATCTTCATCTCCGCGGCCGACGACCGGATCCGGCCCGGGGCCACGGGCGTTCCCGTGCCGGGCTGGCACGCGCGCGTGCAGGACGCGGACGGCGAGCCCGTCCCCGACGGGCAGCCGGGGCTGCTCGCCGTGCGCGGACCGGTCGGCTGCCGGTACCTCGCCGACCCGCGGCAGCGGGACTACGTGCGCGACGGCTGGAACATCACCGGCGACACCTACGTCCGCGACCCCGACGGCTACTTCCGCTACGTCGCCCGCGCCGACGACATGATCATCTCTGCCGGGTACAACATCGCCGGCCCCGAGGTGGAGGAGGCACTGCTGCGGCATCCGGACGTGCGGGAGGCGGCGGTCGTGGGCCGGCCCGACGAGGCGCGCGGACAGGTCGTGCGGGCCTTCGCCGTCCTCAGGGAGGGCGCGCGGCGGGACGCCGAGGCACTGCGCGCGTTCGTCCAGGGCGAGCTGGCACCGTACAAGTGCCCGCGCGAGATCGTCTTCCTGGACGCGCTGCCGCGCACGGCCACCGGCAAACTCCAGCGGTTCAGACTGCGGGCCCCGGGGGTACCGGAAGGCGACCGGGACTGACCGTACGACCTAAGATGATCAACGTGTCCGACCAGCATGCACCACGGTCTCTCATCGTCACGCTCTACGGCGCGTACGGCCGCTTCGTGCCGGGCCCCGTGCCGGTAGCCGAACTCATCCGGCTGCTGGCCGCGGCCGGCGTGGACGCTCCGTCCGTACGCTCCTCGGTGTCGCGGCTCAAGAGACGGGGACTGCTCGTACCCGCCCGCACCGCACAGGGCGCGGCCGGGTACGAACTGTCCCCGGACGCCCGCCAGTTGCTCGACGACGGCGACCGGCGCATCTACGCCTCGGCGCCGCCCGAGGACGAGGGCTGGGTACTCGCGGTGTTCTCCGTGCCGGAGTCGGAACGGCAGAAGCGGCACGTACTGCGCTCCCGGCTGGCCGGGCTCGGTTTCGGCACGGCCGCTCCGGGCGTGTGGATCGCGCCCGCGCGGCTGTACGAGGAGACCCGGCACACGCTCCAGCGGCTGCGGCTCGACGCGTACGTCGACTTCTTCCGCGGCGACCACCTCGGCTTCGCCCCGACCGCGGAGGCCGTCGCCCGCTGGTGGGACCTGGCGGCCATCGCCAAGGAGCACGAGGCGTTCCTCGACCGCCACGCGCCCGTGCTGCACGACTGGGAGAAGCGCGAGGACACCCCACCCGAGGTGGCCTACCGGGACTACCTCCTCGCCCTGGACTCCTGGCGCCACCTCCCCTACACCGACCCGGGCCTGCCGTCCGAGCTGCTTCCCGCGGACTGGCCGGGGGTCCGCTCGTCGGCGGTGTTCCGGGGACTGCACGAGCGTCTGCGGGACGCGGGGGCGGATTTCGTGGGGCTCTGACCCACCCGGACGCCGCCCGGTTTGCCGCGTTTGCTCCGCCGTGGAACGGTCAATCAGTGTCCGCGACTGGACGGAGCGCGCACCGGGAGGCGGGCCAGGGATGACCGTCACCACACCACCGAGGACGACAGGCGTCCGCGCGGACCGGCTCTCATGAGGCGGTGGGGCCGCTCGGTGCACGGCAGGTGGAGGCGGGCCGGTGCGCACACCCTGGTCCGGCAGGGCCGCGACGTGGAGTTGCTGCACCGGGCCATGGGTTTCGCCACACTCGCGCTGGTCACCCTGGCGCCGCTGCTGATCGTGGTCGCCGCCGCCGACCCCCTGGGCGGGGGCGGGTTCGCCTCGTGGCTGGCCGACGGCATGGGGCTGTCCGGGCGGTCCGAGCGGGTGCTCACGGAGATCATCAGTCCGCCGCGCCAGGTCATCGGCACCACGAGCGTGCTCGGCGGGTTCGCGCTCGCCGTCTTCGGTGTCGCGTTCAGCGGGAGTGTGCAGAACGGCTACGAGCGGATCTGGGGACTGCCGTCGGGCCCGTGGCACCGCGTCTGGCGCCAGGCGGTGTGGATGATCGCGATGACCGCGTACCTGTACCAGGAGGTACAGACGCGCAGCCTCACCTCGGGGGCGGAGCGGATCGCGCTGAGCTCCGCGTCCGGTGTGCTGTTCTTCTGGTGGGGGCAGCGCTTCCTGCTGGGCGGACAGGTCCGCTGGAGCGATCTGCTGCCCGGGGCGGTGGCCACCATGGCGGGGCTGGTCGGCCTGCGCATGTTCTCCTACTTCGTCTTCACCCCCCTCATCGTCACCAACGCCATCAACTACGGAGCGGTCGGCGTCGTCCTCGTCGTGGAGTCCTGGCTCATCGGCGTGGGCTACGTCGTCTACGGCGGGGCGCTCCTCGGCCGCTGGGTACTGGATCGCCACGGGTACGGGCGGCGCCACGGCTAGTGCCGCGGCAGGCAACGTTTGCCCGTCAAGGAGCGGCGTCCGGTGCGTGCTCTCGGCGTGCCGGGTGCAAGCCCTCGTACTGGGTGTA
>NZ_JBEOSZ010000033.1:0-67868 GCF_040303285.1 Streptomyces sp. NPDC096046
GGCCGCGTTGACCGGTCATCCGGCGGTCGACCAGGCGCTGGTCACCACCGCGCCCGGCACGGACGGCACCCCGGAACTCGTCGCCTACCTCACCGAACGCGATCTGCCCGCTCAGAGCACGGAGAGCGAGGAGACGCAGGTCGACCGGTGGAGCGAGGTCTTCGACCAGATCTACCGGGCCGGCGAGCAGCAGACCGACGATCCGACCTTCGACATCTCCGGCTGGATCAGTTCGTACACCGGCGAGCCGCTCGGGGCGGACGAGATGCGCGAGTGGGTCGACTCGATCACCGGGCGGGTCCTCGCCCTTCCGCACCGACGGGTCCTGGAGATCGGCTGCGGCACCGGACTGCTGCTCTTCCGGATCGCGCCGCACACGGACTACTACCGTGGCACCGACGTCTCCGAGGTCGCCGTCCGTGACCTGACGGCGAAACTGCCTCTGCTGCCCGCGGGTTCGGGCGAGGTGGAGCTGCTCCAGCGCTCGGCCGAACAGTTCGACGGGGTGCCCGACGACGCCTTCGACCTCGTACTGATCAACTCGGTGGCCCAGTACTTCCCGAACGCCGACTATCTGGCCGAGGTCCTGACCAAGGCCCTCCGCGTGGTGCGTCCCGGCGGCAGCGTGGTCATCGGCGACGTGCGCAACCACGCGCTCCTGGGAACCTTCCACACCTCGCTCCAGCGGGCGCAGCCGCACGGCCAGGACGCCGACCAGAGCACCGAGACCTTCGAACAGGCCGTCGCCGACCGGGTGGCGGCGGACGCCGAACTCGTCGTCGACCCCGCCTTCTTCACGGCGCTGGCCGCTGACCGGCCGGAGATCGAGACCGTCTCGCTGCTGTCCAAGCGGGGTGGCCACCGCAACGAGCTGACAAAGTACCGGTACGACGCGATCCTGCACCTGGCAGGCGGCCCCGAGCACTCCCAGGATGCCCAGGACTCCCAGGATGCCGAGGACTCCGAGGATGCCGTCACCGGTGCCGAGCCCGGGCATTGGCCGGCCGCGCCCGTCGCGGAGCTCGCCGCCCGGCTGCGTGCCGAGCGGCCCGAGAGCGTCGTCGTCGGGCCGGTCACGGACGAGCGGCTCGCGGCCGACCTCGCGGGACCGACAGGCAAGACGCTCGACCCGTCCGAACTCGAGGCACTGGTGGCCGGGATGGGCTACCAGGTCGTACCGGCCCTCCATCCCGAGCAGCCGGGACGTCTCGACGTCCTGATCACCCGCTCGGCCGCCCGCGCCCTGCGCCCCGTGCGCGAACTCCCCAGGACCGCACCCGAGCAGGGCTGGGGCGCGTACTCCAACAACCCGATGGAAGCGGCCTGGCGCAGCTCGCTCGTCCCCGAACTCCGCCGTCATCTGCAGTCCCGGCTGCCCGCGTCCATGATCCCGCGGCACTTCCTGGTCCTGGACGCCTGGCCCCTGAGCGCCAACGGGAAGCTCGACCGCAAGGCCCTGCCGAAGCCGGGCACCGGACGGGAGACGGGCACCGCAGTGTACGTCGCCCCGCGTACCGACACCGAGCGAGCCATCGCCACCGTGTGGTCGGACATCCTCGGTGTCGTCCGCGTCGGCGCCCTCGACAACTTCTTCGACCTGGGCGGGCACTCGCTGCTCGCGACCAAGGTCGCCGCCCGCATCGGTGACCTCTGCTCCGCCGAGGTCCGGCTCGGTGCCTTCTTCCAGCATCCGACGGTGGCCGAACTGGCCGCCCACATCGACCAGGAGGCGGCCGCACAGGTCACCCCAACACCGGTCCGGCGGGCCGACCGCAACCGCTACCGCGGCGCCAGGACGGCACCCGCCCCGGCGTCCTCGTCCCTTCCCGCAGAGGTGGAGGCCTGAGAACCGGGCCGAGCCGAAGAGGAGAACGACCATGACTGTGATCCAAGAGACCATTCAACGCGCGACGGCACCCCCTGGCCCGCCCTGCTGCGACTGCGGGGCGACCGTCTGGCTGACCGGCCTGCCCAGCTCCGGCAAGAGCACCGTCGCCCGACTCCTCGCGGCGCGGCTGCGGGAGGCCGGCCGTCGCGTGGAGGTTCTGGACGGCGACGAGATCCGCCGCTTCCTCTCCGCGGGCCTCGGCTTCTCACGGCAGGACCGGGACGCCAACGTCCGGCGTATCGGCCTGGTGGCCGAAGTGCTGTCGCGCAACGGCGTCCTGGTACTGGTGCCGGTGATCGCTCCGTACGCGGACAGCCGGGAGGCGGTGCGGGAGCGGCACGGGGCGAGCGGCACCACGTACCTGGAAGTGCATGTGGCCACGCCGGTCGAGGTGTGCGGCCGGCGCGACGTCAAGGGCCTGTACGCCAGGCAGGCGGCCGGCGAGCTGTCCGGGCTCACCGGGATCGACGACCCGTACGAGGTGCCGGACCAGCCCGACCTGCGCCTCCAGGCGCACCGGCAGACTCCCGGGGAGTCCGCGGACGCGGTGTGGGACCTGCTCGCCGAGAGGAGACTGGTATGACGACCGTCGTGCCGACCGCGGAAACCACCGCCGTAGGGGCCGCCGACCGCACCGCGTGGCCGAGTGCGGAGCGCCTCGCGCCGCTGACTCACCTGGATGTCCTCGAGTCGGAGGCGGTGCACATCTTCCGCGAGGTCGCGGGGGAGTTCGAAAAGCCGGTCCTGCTGTTCTCCGGCGGCAAGGACTCCATCGTGATGCTGCACCTCGCCCGGAAGGCGTTCGCGCCCGAGCCGGTGCCGTTCTCGCTGCTGCATGTGGATACGGGACACAACTTCCCGGAAGTGCTGGAGTACCGGGACCGTGTGGTGGCCGCACATGGGTTGCGCCTCCATGTGGCGTCCGTACAGGACTACATCGACCGGCATGTGCTGAGAGAACGTGCCGACGGGACGCGCAACCCGTTGCAGACCGTCCCGCTGACCGAGGCGATACAGCGGCACCGGTTCGACGCGGTGTTCGGCGGCGGCCGCCGGGACGAGGAGAAGGCCCGCGCCAAGGAGCGGGTGTTCTCGCTGCGGGACGAGTTCTCGCAGTGGGACCCGCGTCGCCAGCGTCCCGAACTGTGGCAGCTGTACAACGGGCGGCACGCCCCCGGTGAACACGTCCGCGTCTTCCCGCTGTCCAACTGGACCGAGCTGGACGTGTGGCAGTACATCGCCCGTGAGGGCGTCGAGCTGCCCGAGATCTACTTCGCCCATGAACGCGAGGTGTTCCGGCGGGCCGGCATGTGGCTGACGGTGGGCGAATGGGGCGGCCCCGCCGATGGCGAGCAGGTCGAACGCCGGCTGATCCGCTACCGGACCGTGGGTGACATGTCGTGCACCGGTGCCGTCGACTCGGACGCGGTGACGCTGGAGCAGGTCATCGCCGAGATCGCGGCGTCCCGGCTCACCGAGCGGGGCGCGACCCGGGCCGACGACAAACTGTCCGAAGCCGCGATGGAAGACCGCAAGCGCGAGGGGTACTTCTGATGACGACCACCGACATCGGCGCGACGGAACTGGCGACGACAGCTCTCGCCCATCGGCCGGGGGCATCCGTCCCCACCGTGGTCGACACACTGCGGCTCGCCACCGCCGGCTCCGTCGACGACGGCAAGTCCACGCTCGTCGGACGGCTCCTCCACGACTCGAAATCAGTCCTCACCGACCAACTCGAAGCCGTCGAGCGGGTATCGCGGAGCCGCGGCCGGGACACCCCCGACCTGGCGCTCCTCACGGACGGGCTGCGGGCCGAGCGCGAGCAGGGCATCACCATCGACGTGGCCTACCGCTACTTCGCCACCGCGCGCCGCCGGTTCATCCTGGCCGACACCCCGGGCCATGTGCAGTACACCCGCAACATGGTCACCGGCGCCTCCACCGCCGACCTGGCCGTCGTGCTGGTCGACGCCCGCAACGGCGTCGTCGAGCAGACCCGCAGGCACGCCGCCGTCGCCGCCCTGCTCCGCGTCCCGAACGTGGTCCTGGCCGTGAACAAGATGGACCTCGTCGGCCACCGGGAGAGCGTCTTCGCCCGGATCGCCGACGAGTTCACGGCGTACGCCGCCCTGCTCGGCATCCCCGAGGTGACGGCCGTCCCGATCTCCGCGCTGGCCGGCGACAACGTCGTGGAGCCGTCCGGACACATGGACTGGTACGCGGGCCCCACCGTGCTCGATCACCTGGAGTCGGTCCCCGTCGGCAGCCGCGACACCGAGGCGGCGGCCCGTTTCCCGGTGCAGTACGTCGTACGGCCGCAGACCGCCGGCCTTCCCGACTACCGGGGGTACGCCGGCCGGCTGGACCGTGGGGTGCTGCACGTCGGCGACCGGGTCACCGTCCTTCCCTCCGGCCGTACGAGCACCATCACGGGGATCGACGTCCTGGGCCGGGCAAGTGATGTCGCCAGGGCTCCGCAGTCCGTGACCCTGCTCCTCGCGGACAGTCTCGACATCTCCCGGGGCGACCTCATCGCGCCGGCCGGCGTCGGCCCCGCCGTCACACAGGACGTGGAAGGCACCGTCTGTCATCTCGCCGACCGCGCGCTGCGGCCGGGCGACAAGGTGTTGCTCAGGCACACCACCCGCACGGTCAAGGCGGTCGTCAAGGCCATCCCCTCCCGGCTGGCTCTGGACGACCTGAGCCGGCACCGGGATCCGGGGCAGCTCGTCGTCAACGACATCGGACGCGTCATGATCCGCACCGCCGAACCGATAGCCCTCGACCCGTACCGGGAGTCCCGCTCCACCGGCTCCTTCCTGCTGATCGATCCGTCGGACGGCACGACGCTGAGCGCGGGCATGGCGGGGGAGGGCCTGGGCGGGTCCTGAGCGCGGACCTGGGGTGCGCACCACGGTCGTACGGCCACCACAGGCGCGGTGCGCCCGCGGTGCGCACCCGGTGCACGGTGGCTGGACCGAGTTCGGGGCAGGCTCGGCAATATCAACGACTGGCAGGGCAGTGCCTGCGCCTCGGCGAGGTCGAGGCGACGACACCGCAGCGACCCGGCACAGCGCACACGCTTCAGCGCAACGCCTCCAGCCTGAGTGAAGCGGGCCACCTCATGCGCGTCTACGCGCAGAAGTACCAGGACTGCGAGGACCCTTCGACCGCCGCTGAGGCGCTGCTGCTGGAGAGCTGGCTCCTTGCGCGTTCGCGCCGCCTGCACGCGCAGTGGCTGACGCACACTGTCCCTGGCGAGGTTTGTGAACCGTTCATCCGCCATGCCGACGCCTGGGCCAGGTTCGCCGGCCAGTGCTATCTGGCCGTGCGCCGCTTGCGACGTGGCAACACACCTCCTGAGGGCTTGCACGAGGCGCTGCTGTCCCTCCTGTACGAGGACGTGGAGCAGGCCCAGCGCCTGTCAGAAACCTCCGCGCCATCCACCGCTGCTTGACGACCTCCAGGGAGTACGCATGACCATCATGCCGCCCGCCTTAAGCGTCTTCGAGAGCCTGGAATCCGAGGTACGCAGCTACTGCCGCGACTGGCCGGCGGTGTTCGACGGCGCGCACGGAACTCACCTCACCGACGAGGATGGCCATACCTATCTCGACTTCTTCTCCGGGGCCGGTTCGCTGAACTACGGCCACAACAACCCCGTGCTGAAACGGGCGCTGCTCGACTATCTGGAGCGGGACGGAGTCACCCACGGCCTCGACATGGCCACCACCGCCAAGCGCCGCTTCCTGGAGTCCTTCCAAAACCTGGTGCTGCGCCCGCGCGACCTGACGTACAAGGTCATGTTCCCGGGCCCGACCGGCACCAACGCCGTCGAGTCGGCGCTGAAGCTGGCGCGGAAGGTGAAGGGGCGCGAGGCGATCGTGTCCTTCACCAACGCCTTCCACGGGATGTCCCTGGGCTCCCTCGCCGTCACCGGCAACGCCTTCAAGCGGGCCGGCGCCGGCATACCGCTGGTGCACGGCACGCCGATGCCGTTCGACAACTACTTCGACGGCACGGTTCCGGACTTCCTGTGGTTCGAGCGGCTGCTGGAGGACCAGGGCTCCGGCCTGAACAAGCCCGCCGCGGTGATCGTGGAGACGGTGCAGGGCGAAGGCGGCGTCAACGTGGCCCGCCCGGAGTGGCTTCGGGTGCTCGCCGATCTGTGCTCACGTCAGGACATGCTGCTCATCGTCGATGACATCCAGATGGGCTGCGGCCGTACCGGCGCCTTCTTCTCCTTCGAGGAGGCCGGGATCGTCCCCGACATCGTCACGGTGTCCAAGTCCATCAGCGGCTACGGCCTGCCGATGTCGCTGACCCTGTTCAAGCCGGAGCTGGACATCTGGGAGCCGGGCGAGCACAACGGCACCTTTCGCGGCAACAACCCCGCCTTCGTCACCGCCGCTGCCACCCTGGACACGTACTGGGCCGACGACCAGTTGGAAAAGCAGACCAGGGCACGAGGCGAGCAGATCGAGCAGGCACTGCTGGCTCTCTGCGACGAGAACGCCGCCGACGGAGCGTGCTACCGGGGCCGCGGCCTGGTCTGGGGCGTGGAATTCACCCGCACGGAACGTGCGGCGGAAGTCTGCCGGCGTGCCTTTGAACTTGGACTGCTGCTGGAAACCTCCGGTCCGCAGGGCGAGGTCGTCAAGCTTCTGCCGCCCCTCACCATCACCGTTGGTGAAGCGGACGACGGACTGCGCGTGCTCGCCCGAGCTGTCCGCGAGACCACCTGACCCACACACCACTCGGCTCTGATGGAGTCCCATGCCTGAGCGAACGTCTCTACGTGACACCGTACTCAGCCGCGCCGCACGCATCCTCGAAGTGGAGCCAGGCGAACTGCGCACCCAGCCCGCCCTGGAGGCTCATCCCACCTTCAGCTCCTTCCGCATGGTCGACCTTGTCGAAGAGCTCGAACAGGAACTGGACGTCACATTCGACGCAGCCGACCTCACCATCGACAACTTGCGTCACCTCGACCGGCTGACGGACCTTGCCGCACGCGCCGTTGAAGCCCGCACCACACAGGCGGTCTGACATGGAGACGACACTGCTGCATCATCTGCTGGACCAGCCGCGTACGGCTGCCGCCCCACCGGCACTGACCGCCGGTAACAGCACACTCGGCTACGAGCGACTCGTCGCGGCCAGCCACCGCATGGCACACGTTTTGCGAGATCACGGCCTGCGGCGCGGGGACCGCATCGTCGTGACCGGCGCCTGCGACGTCCACCTGCCGTCTCTCCTGTTCGCCGCCTCCCGACTGGGAGCTGTCTTCTCGGTGATCCACGAGGAGGTACGCGGCGATGTTCTCGCGCACATCCTGAACGACAGCGACCCCCGACTGTTCGTCACCGACGACCCCCGCAGCCGCGACCTGGCCACGGACAAGCACATCTCCACAGCGAACCTGAGCCAATTGACACGCGAGGCGACAGCCGCCCCTGGATCACCCGTCGCAGTGACGCCGTCCCTGCCCGTGGACCCGGTCTGCCTGATCTACACCTCGGGCACCACGGCCATGCCCAAAGCAGTCGTGTCCACGCACGAACAGGTCCTCTTCGCCACCCGCGCCATCGCCCGGCGCCTTCGCTACGCCTCCAGCGATGTCATCTACAGTCCGCTACCGCTGTCCTTCGACTACGGCCTCTACCAGGTGTTCCTCGCCGCGGAAGCCGGCGCTCACCTGCATCTGGCGACGGCTGCGGAGACCGGCCCGGGATTCTTGAAGAACCTGAAGACGGCAGGGGCCACAGTGCTGCCTGCCGTGCCGCCCATGGCCGCAGGACTGCTGCGCCTCCTGCGGCGCCGGCCTCAAGAGCGGCCCGAACTCCGTCTGATGACCAATACCGGAGCAGCGATGCCCGCGGAGGTGCTGGCCGGTCTGCGGCAGCTGCTGCCGAACCTGCGAGTTCAGTTGATGTACGGCCTGACGGAGTGCAAACGAGTCTCCGTCCTCGAACCCGACGAGGACCTGCTACGGCCCGACACCGTCGGCCGGGCGCTGGACGGCACCGAGGTCTTCACCGTCGACGAGGAGGGTGAGCGCCTGCCGGCCGGATGCCTGGGTGAGATCACGGTTCGTGGGCCGCACGTGATGGCCGGCTATTGGAAACGCCCCGACCTCACGAGCGAGCGCTTCGTCCACCGCGACGGCCTGTTCCCCGAACTGCGCACCGGTGACTACGGCTTCGTCGACAAGGACGGTTACCTCCACTTCGACGGGCGCCGTGACGACGTCTACAAGCAACAGGGTTTCCGGGTGAGCGCCATCGAGGTCGAGGAGGCAGCCCGCCGGCTCCCTGGCGTCGACACGGCGGCGGTTCTCCTCCCTGCGGCTGACCGGCCCGATGCCCTCTTGGTCACCAGCGGGACGGCCGAACCGCACGAGGTCCTGCAAATGCTGCGCGAGCGGATTGAAGCTCACAAAGTGCCCGCTTCCTGCCGCCGGATGGCGGCCCTGCCGACAAACGCGAACGGAAAGATCGACAAGAAGCGTCTCACCGAGCTGACAAGGGAGGCCGCGAGTGTCTGACCTCCCCGGCGCAGCCGGCTACCAAGGACCCACCCCCGCCTACGTGTACGACGTGGCGGCCGTACGAGACGCCTGTGACCAGCTGCGGGCGCAGCTACCCGCCCCCAGCGCCCTCTACTACTCCCTCAAGGCCAATCCCCACCCGGCCGTGGTGTCCGCACTGCACGCACGCGGCTGCCGCGCGGAAATCAGCTCCGTGGGAGAGCTTGAGGACGCCCTGGCCGCCGGCGTCCCACCGGAGGACATCCTGTTCTCCGGGCCCGGCAAGCGCGACTGCGACCTGGACGCGGCTCTCACCGCAGGGGTCCGGGACTTCTCCCTGGACTCCGCTCACGCCGCCCGTCAGCTGAACACAGCCGCCCAACGCAACGGAACCACCGCACGCTTCCTCCTCCGCGTGAACACCGAAGTCGCCGCTCCCGGAGCCGGACTGGCGATGACAGGACTGCCCTCGCCCTTCGGTGCCGACATCGCAGCCATCGAAGCGGACGCGGCCGCCATCACCCGGCAGTCCCATGCCCGCTTGGAAGGACTGCACCTCTACCTCGCCACCAACCTCAGCGACGAAGACGCCCTGGTGGAGCAATTCACCGTCGCGATCGACACCGCAGAGCGTGTCCAAGATCTACTGGGCACACCGCTGCGGACGCTGGATCTGGGGGGCGGCTTTGGAGCCCCCTACGCGCACGAGGGTCGACTGCCCCTCTTTCCGAGCCTGGCCGACCGCCTCGCTCGAAAACTCGACAGCGCCTTTCCCGGCTGGCGACACGGGCAACCTGCCATCGCTTTCGAATCAGGACGCTACCTCGCCGCCACATGCGGCCGGCTGTACACCCGCGTCCTCGACGTCAAACAGGCGCACGGCCGACGAGTACTCGTCCTGGACACCGGAATCCACCACCTCGGCGGCATGTCGGGCCTGCGCCGTGTTCCGGCCATCCGGCCGCAACTGCACCACCATGGGGCCATGGAGCATGCGTCGCAGACGCCGACCATGGTGTGCGGCCCCCTCTGCACTCCCTTGGACACGTGGGCCCGGTCCGCTCCGATGGGCGAGATGGCACCTGGTGACATCCTCAGCGTTCCCAACGTCGGCGCCTACGGTCTGCACGCGAGCCTCGTCCTGTTCCTAGGACATCCGCTCCCCGCCGAAGTCGTCATGGACGGCACGGCCCACGTGGACAGCAGCCGGCTGCGCGTACACCGCACCGCCACCCACTCACCCGTCTGAACCGTCACGAAAGGACTCCACCCATGGACAGCTCCTTCACCGACCTCCTCCGCCGCCACCTCCGGTTCCTGCCCTCCGACCAGCCCCTTGAGGCAGACGCCTCCCTGCGTGACCTCGGCCTGACCTCCATGCAGGCCATCGAAGTGCTGTTCGACATCGAGGACCTCTACGGTGTCAGCCTGGATGACGATCAGCTCAATGACACGACCTTCTCCACGGCCGACCACCTTTGGCAGGCCGTGGGCGACGCCCGCACCCGCACGGGAACGTCAGCGTGATGACCACCATCGACCGGCCCGGCCACCGGGCCCACGACACCACCGTGAAGCCCATCGAGGCCATCTCCCTCGAGGTGGTCCTGGCCCGCGTACGCGATCACGCTGCCCGGACAGACCACGAAGCGATCTTCCCAGCCGCAGCCCTGGACGAACTCCGCCGAAGCCGTCTGCTGGGACTCCTCGTCCCCACCGCCTACGGCGGACTCGGCGGGACTCTGACGGACATGCTGGAGGCCGCCTCCCGCCTCTCGCGTGAGTGCATGTCCGTGGGCATGATCTTCGCCATGCA
Source organism: Streptomyces sp. NPDC096046 (assembly GCF_040303285.1). Lineage (NCBI taxonomy): Bacteria > Bacillati > Actinomycetota > Actinomycetes > Kitasatosporales > Streptomycetaceae > Streptomyces > Streptomyces sp. NPDC096046. Next base: position 10,237 of record NZ_JBEOSZ010000033.1, read on the forward strand.
CTGCCAGCAGGTCGCCGCCGTCCTGCATCACGGCTCCGGGCGCCTGCGCGACGAGTTGCTCCCCGCCATCGCGCGCGGCGACCTCTACCTGGCGTCCGTCACCACGGAAGCCGCTACCGGCGGGCACCTCCTCACCTCCGACACCCCCCTCGTCGGCGACCTCAATCACCTCAAGATCGACCGGACGGCGCCGGTGGTTACAGGCGGAATGCATGCCGACGGCTTCCTGATCACCACCCAGGCCCCCAACGCGGCCTCACCTCACCAGGTGTCCCTCATCTACGCACACCGCTCACAGATCGACGTAGAGCCCACTGGCCACTGGAACCCGCTCGGCATGCGCGGCACCGACAGCCGGCCATTGCGTCTGCGGGGAGCCGTACCCGCTCACCAGGTCGTCGGGGACCACGGCGGCTTCCGTGACATCACGGTGCGCACCTTCGCTCCCCTCGCCCACCTGGGCTGGTCCTCCTGCTGGCTCGGCACGGCGTCCGGCGCTCTGGCCCGCACGGTGTCCTGGCTCCGCAGCCCCGCTGAACGGCGCCGGCGGGACGTGCGAAGCGAACTGCTGCTCAGCCGCCTCGCCACCGTCCGGCAGCGGCTGGAAACGACCCACGCCCTGATCCAGCATGCCGCGTGTGTCTACCAGGAGGCCGACCGCGATCTGGCGGCACCTGCCGTGCAAACGCTGCTGAACACCGTCAAGGTGACGGCCTCGGAACAGTGCTTCACGGCCGTGGACGAACTCGTGGAACTCGCCGGACTACGCCACGGGTACATGCGCGACGCGCCCTTGTGCCTGGAACGAGCCTGGCGTGACCTGCGCTCGGCGTCACTGAACTACAGCAACGACCGGCTCCGGCTGGCCAACGGCACTTTGACCCTCATGGACCAGGAAGTCACGTATGCCTGAGACTCCCTCTGCTGCCGTGGCCCTTCAGGAGGCTCTGTTCCCCTTCGGCGCGGACGCCTGCCCACACGCACGGGACGTCTGGAAGACGCTCGCCACCTCCGGCGTCGTCGGCGCGCTCTACAACGACCGTAGTATGGAAGGCCGTTGGGGACTCGACCCCGAGCGTCTGCGGACCACGCTGACCGCCTTGGACGCGGTGCTTCCGCTGGGCGTCACGCTCAGCTTCTGTGTCCAGGCCGCCACCGCTTTGCCCCTCCTGCTTGACGCACCGCCCGACAGCCTGGCCGGGCGCACAGCAGCAGAAGCGACGGCCGGCCGACTCACTCTGGCCCTTGCCGCCACAGACAGTGACACCGCCGGCTCGGACCTGACCGCCATGAGCACACGCATCGAGCAGGAGGGCGACACGCTCGTCCTCACCGGAGGCAAACGCTGGATCGTCAACGCGATCACCGCCGACCATGCCCTCGTTCTGGCACGCCGACGTCCAGGGAGGCACTTCACCCACTTCTCCCTCCTGCTCGTTCCGCTCACCGCACCCGGCGTATGGGCGGAACCGGCCGACACCCTGTGGTTCGGTGGCGCCGACATCGGCTCCCTCCACTTTGACGGAGTACGGCTGCCCACCGACCACCTCATCGGCTCGCCCTCACGAGGGCTCGCGATCTTCGCCCGCCGCATCAACACCGAGCGCCTGGCAAGCGGTCTGTGGGCCAATGCCCTTGCCGCACGTGTCCTCGCCCAAACACGTCAGATGCTCACCCGGCGCCGTATCGCCGGAGCCCCGCAGTGGGACAACGCCGCGGTGCGCCAGGAGTTCGCCGCAGCCCTGCTCGACCAGCAACGTCTCGACGCCCTCTGCGAGAAGACGTGCGCGCCTGCATCGGACGCCCCTCCGGCCGCCGCGGCCGCCGCGCTGCTCAAGGCGGCCGGAGCTGAAACCCTCGACCGAGTCCTGACCGTCTGCGCGCGTCTTCAGGGCGCTCAAGCCTTCGAACGCGACGGCCTGCACCAGCTGCGGACCGAAGCGGCGATGTTCGGTATCGCCGGCGGCACCAGTCATACGCTCCGGGACCTGATCGCCGACCACGCCGAAACCCTGCTGCACGCACGAAACATCGCATCATGATCACGCCGATCAGCCCACGCCCAGGACAGTACGTAGCGGTCGCTTCCATGGAAGAGGCCCTCGACGTTCTGCAGCCTTCCGACATCGGCCCGGCGGCGCGCACGATGCCGGCGTGGCGGGCCAGGGAACACCTGGCGGGCCGCGCCCTCGCACGCTTCCTCCTCAGCGACTTCGGGGTCGACCTGCTCACACCTCTGAGTACTCGGGCTACAGGGCAACCTCATGTGCCCGCACATCCGTGCCTGTCGGTCAGCATCTCCCACAGCGGGGACACGGTCGCTGCCGCTGTCGCCGATCACCCGGTCGGCATCGACGTGCAGGTCCCCATGCCACCGAGCCGGGCGCTCCTACGCCGGTGCTGCTCCTCTTCGGCCGCCACCGCACTGCGTCGTCTCCCTCCCGCTGAGCAGCCCCGGCATTTCGCGTACATCTGGACGGCGCAGGAGGCGTGCAGCAAGGCCGCCGGTACCGGCATCGCCGGCGCACCGTGGCGGATCAGAGTCGAGGTCGGCGCACGGGAAGGCCACTGGCGAGGTCTCACCTGGCGGCACCTGACGGGCACGGCCAGCCCGTATCCGATGTGTCTTGCTCATACCAGCCGATCCACAGACAGGAAGGAGGAGACGTGGCCGACGAACATGACGACACGAACTGTGACGCGACGGCAACCGATGCAGGCTTGAGCTGCTACACCAGTGCTCTCCTGGCCTACCTCGCCGAAGAGGACCCCACCGCGTCCGCCCGTCTCGCGTACTCAGCACGTCTCGCGATCCAGCCTGCCGCCCAGCCTGAGCCTCCCGCGTTCCGCCACCATGCCATCGCCCTCGACCAGCTGTCGGATGGCACAGTGCTCCAACCGAAGGGCGCGCTACGGCTTGACACGGCACTGGGGGCACTCGCTGACGAGATCGAGGCGCACGGCCGGGTCTTGTTCACAGTCGACGCGGCCCGGCTTCCCTGGGCGCCCCCAGGTCAGGAGCCGGCCCCTCACTTCCTGGTGGCAACCGGGCACCGGGAAGGTGAGTTCTGGCAGCTGCACGATCACTTCAGCGGCCTGTTCCCCAACGGACGGGAACAAGTCCCCTTCAGCGGCTGGGTGTCGCCCCCGGACATGGCGGCGCTGTTCACCGCGGATGAGGCTTTCAGCCCCGTGCAGCGCAGGCGCAGCCGCGAGGTGTTCGGACATGTTGTGCCCGCCTTACCGGTCGGAACCCGTCAGTGGTTCACCCGGGTGCCGGCGGGGGACACCGACGACACGGCGGAAGACGGCGTGTGGATCACCGACCCGGACGACGTGAGCGGCTACCTGGTCGAGCACCTGGACGCTGTCTGTGCGCAAGCAGGCGAGCCTGCGGTTCTGGAAGACCTCTGGGCCGCTTCCCGCCATCACCAGTACAAATACCGCCTTCTTCTCGCCTCGCCCTGTCCGGAGCGGCTCCCGCAGCGGGAACGAGCTCTGCGTCGTGCTCTTTCCTGCTGGTCCGGCCTGCCCAAGACGCTGCGTTTCGCGGTGAACTCCGCCCGTCGCGGCCGTCCACGAACCTCCCTCATCGACACAGCCCTGCGGGACCTGGCAGCGGCCGAGACCGAGGCTCGAGGCTTGCTCGGGCAGGAGGACAAGGAGCAACTGTGGCCACTCACCCCGTCCACGACCACTTCCGACGAACAGCGCTCCACCACCCGGAACATGAGGCACTGCGCACCGGTCCGTACTGCCTGACCTACGCCCAACTGCAGGCTGCCGCAGAACACATTGCTCAGACTCTCCGGGCCGAAGGGACATCTCCCGGGGCGAGGGTCGGGCTGTTGGCTGACCGGACCGTCACCAGCTACTCGGGCTACCTGGCCATCCAGATGTCCGGCGCCACCGTCATTCCCCTCAACCCGGCCTTCCCCGCCGCGCGCAACACGGCCATCGCCTCCGCTGCCGGCCTTACCGCCGTGGTAGCCGACGACACATCAGCCGGTGGACAGTGGCTGCCAGCCCCTGTCATCCGCTTCGACAGCGAGTTTCTGTCTTCCGCCACGCTCGGAGGACCGTTCGCCCCTGCGCCGGTTCATCCTGAGGATCTCGCGTACATTCTGTTCACCTCCGGCTCCACCGGCACGCCGAAGGGCGTCCCTGTACAGCACCGCAACGTCGCCGCCTACGTCGAGCACACGCGTGAACGCTACGGCATCGGGCCCGGGAGTCGGATCTCCCAAACTTTCGACCTGACCTTCGACCCGTCGGTGTTCGACATGTTCAGCGCCTGGACCACCGGGGCCACGCTCGTCGTGCCCAGCCGCGAGGACGTGCTGGACCCTGTCCGCTTCGTCAACGATCAGGCGCTGAGCCACTGGTTCTCCGTGCCGTCCCTGATCTCTCTCGCCTCGCGTCTGCGCAAGCTGACCCCGTCGGCCATGCCGACCTTGCGCCACAGCTTGTTCGCGGGGGAGACCCTGACCTTCACCCAGGCACGGGCCTGGCAGACTGCGGCGCCGCACAGCGAAATTGCCAACTTGTACGGCCCCACCGAGATGACCGTCACCTGCACCGAGTACCGCCTGCCGGCCGACCCGGCCGAGTGGCCGGTCACGCCCAACGGCACAGTGCCCATCGGCTCCCCGCACCCCGGTCACGACATCGCCGTCCTGGACCAGGACCTGCGGCGCGCGGACGAAGGGGAACTTGTCATCCGCGGCCCGCAGCGATTCCCCGGCTATCTCGACCCCGCGGCCGACATGGGGCGCTTCGTTGACCCAAGCAATGCTCGCCCGTTCCACTCCCAGCGACAGCAGGCGCCCGACAACAACTGGTACTACCGCACGGGGGACCGTGTTCGGTGGCACGACGGCGTGCTTCTCCATCTGGGCCGCCTCGATCAGCAGGTGAAGATCCACGGCTACCGGATCGAACTCGGGGAGATTGAGGCAGCGCTTCGCGAGCAGCCGGGGATTCACGACGCGATCGTGGTGAGCGTGCAAAGGTCTGCCGCGCGGACGGAGCTGCGTGCCGCCTATGTCGGAGAAGTGGACTCCTCCTCCGCCTGCGAGCGGCTACGGCAACGACTGCCCGCCTATATGGTGCCCTCGACTGTGACACAGCTCGCCGCCCTCCCACTCAACGCCAACGGCAAGGTGGACCGCCGCGCGATCACCGCGGCCCTGAAATCCGGAGCCTGAACGAGGGACAACTGTGACTACTTCGCTGCGCGAACACGAACCGCTCCACATCGCGGCGGACTTCCGCTGCGCCATGGCCCATCTGCCCACCTCCGTCACGGTCATCACCACCACCACCGACGCTGGCCCGGTCGGATGCACCGCTAGCGCCGTGCTCTCCCTGTCGATGGACCCTCCCAGCATGCTGGTCTCCCTGGCCGCCGACAGCCATACGGCCCAGCACATCAAGCGCCGGGGCGCCTTCGCCGTCAATGCGCTCAGCTGGCAGCAGCGTGCCCTGACACAACAGTTCGCCGGTGGCGACCCTCACCACCGTTTCGACGGGGTGGCGCACACCCTGCTCCACGGACAGCCCGTCCTGACCGACACCGCAGTAGGTGTGGTCTGCGCGGTCGAGACAATCCAGCACGCCCTCGACCACCTCCTGCTGGTCGGCCGCGTCATCTGGAGCAGCCACCACACCGATCACACCCCGCTCGTTTATCACCAGCACCGCACGCACCCCGGCCCCGCGACATCATGACCGCCTCACGCCCCTCACTCGGCGGCCAGCACGTTGATGTCACTGCGAGACGCGGCGGCCCGGCGCAGCGCCGCAAGCCCGCGCGCCACCGCCGGCTGCCCCTGGCTGCCCTTGCGGATGCACGTCACCAGTCGCCTGACCGGTACGGGAGAACCGCGCAAGGGAACGCGCACGACCGGAACTCCCAAAGGGATGGGAGCCAGCCGGGGCAGCAGACTCACGCCGAAGCCATGCGCGACCAACGACAGGATGGCGTTCCATTCCTGTGCCCGGTGCACGATGTGAGGCGAGAAACCGGCCGCCTGGCACGCGGCCAGGATCAGCTGGTGCTGGTCGATGCTGCCCGGAGCGGCGATGAAAGTTTCATCCGCCGCCTCTGCCAGTTCGATCGGGCCCCGGTCGGTCAGACGGTGCCCTTCGGGAACGATGAGGTCTTGCGGGTCATCGGCGAGCGGCTGCTGGTCGAAACGCTGATCCATCGGTGTTGGACTGCCAGGCAGGGGTACGACCACCGCGATGTCGATGCGGTCGCCGAGCAGCAAGTCGAAGCATTCCGACGACTCCGCTTCGCTCATCTCGACGCTCATCGCCGGGTCTTCCTGCTGAATGGACAGTGCAGCCGGCACCAGCAGCGCCGTCAACGCCGTCGGGAAGGCGCTCATCCGTACCAGGCCGCCCGCGCCCCTCCCGTAGCCGGCGAGTTCGGCTGTGGCTTCCTCCCACTGGGCGTAGAGAACATCGGCGTGCCGCAGCAGCGCATGAGCGGCCTGCGTCAACCGCACCCGCCGCCCGTCGCGTTCCAGCAGAACGACCTGCAGATCTTTGGAGAGCGCCTGGATCTGCTGTGAGACAGCCGAAGCTGTCAGATGCAGTGCCGACGCCGCGTCCGTGACCGTCCCGTGCTGATGAACAGCCCGTAGGACCCGTAACCGCCGCAAGTCGATCATGACTCCACTAGTACACGACCCTGGCCAGGTCTCCAGACCGCTTCGCCCGCACTTGGAGGACAACGTGACAACGACCACTCGACGGATCGACCACTACCCGACGCGCACTGTCAGCGAACCCCGGCCTCAGCGCCGTGAGGACCCGACCGTCTGGTCCACCGCCGAAGGCCCCCTCGGCCGGGATCAGCTCGAGCAGTACGACCGCGACGGCTACCTCGTCCTGGACGCCCTCCTCTCACCTGAGGAGGTGGAGCACTACCGTGGGGAACTGCGGCGCCTCAGCCAGGACACGAGCCTTCACGGAACCGACCGTGTAGTGCGTGAACCGGACTCCAACGAGATCCGCTCGGTTTTCGAGGCGCAGAAGATCAGCGCTGTCTTCGCCGACCTCATCCATTCGCCACGGCTGGCCGACATCGCCAGGCAGGTACTCGGCTCGGATGTGTACGTGCACCAAAGCCGTGTGAACTACAAGCCCGCCTTCGGAGGAGCCGAGTTCGACTGGCACTCGGACTTCGAAACGTGGCACTCCGAGGACGGTATGCCCCGTCCCAGGGCCTTCAGTATCTCCATCGGTCTCACGGACAACTACGACTTCAATGGGCCTCTCATGGTCATGCCCGGGTCCCACAAGACGTTCATCCCGTCCGTCGGCGAAACCCCGCCCGACTACCACAAGGAATCCCTGCGGGTCCACCGCCTTACCGTGGGCTCGGTCGACCACGACAGTCTGACCCGCATGGCGAACGAGCACGGCATCCACCAGGTGACCGGCCCGGCGGGCTCCGCCGTCATGTTCGACTGCAACATCCTGCACGGGTCCAACGGCAACATCACCCCCTACCCGCGCTCGAACATCTTCATCGTCTACAACAGCACCGAAAACACCTGGAAGAGCCCTATGCGGCCCCGCAGCCCCGGCCGCAGTACCTCGGCAACCGCGACTTCACTCCCATTCCTCGGTAAACAAGTGACGGGCGTGCACCCTTTTGGGGGCACGCCCGCGGCGTCCGCGTCGTTGAGACGTCGGGAAGGACAGCTCACCGGCGCTTCACCGAGTGGTGCAAGACCACCAGGACGTGGGCGAAGCTCCACCCTCCGGTCCTCGACGAACTCGGTTCCCGCGGTGAGCCCCGCTGCCTTACCGCTTCGATGTCTTCTTGGGCGTGCACACAGCGCCGATCGACGCAGCGACCACGCACGCGATGGCCACCCACTGCACTGCGGCGAGGATCTCACCCAGCACCACCGTTGCGGCCAGGCCCGCAACGGCCGGCTCCAGACTCTCGAGTACAGCTACGGTCCGCGGCGGCAGACGCCGCAACGCAGCCATGTCGAGGGTGTACGGAATCGCTGCCGACAGCAGCGCCACGCCCAGACCCGCTGCCAGTATCGATGGTTCGAGCAGTTCCGCGCCACCCTCCCACACACCGGTCGGCAAGGAGAGAACAGCCGCCCACGCGACGGCATACGTCAGGTAGCTGCCATCGGATGTCCTTGCACCGGCCCTCTTGTTCAGCACTACATAGATCGCCATGGAGGCACCGGACACCAACGCGAAGATTGCTCCCGACAGAGTGAGCTCGCTCCCACCACCGGCGTTCGTGAACAAGAAGACCCCAATCCACGCCAAGACGGCCCAGAGGAAGTCCATGAGGCGTCGCGAGCCGATCAATGCCAGTGCCAGTGGCCCCAAGAACTGCAGCGTGACGGCTACTCCCACATCAAGACGCTCTAGCGCCAAGTAGATGACGTTCATACCGGCGATCGCGGTGCCCAGGGCCACGATCAGCCCCCGAGCCCGCCAATTCTTGGGTAAAGCCGGCCGCCACGCCAGACCGAGCACCACCGCGGTCAAAGCCAGCCTGAGGAAGACAACTCCCAAAGGCCCAACGGCTCCGAACAGATGCTTCCCGAATGCCTGTCCGACCTGGATGCTCACGACGCTGCCCACGACAAGGAGCGGGGCCGGAATGCGGGCGGTCATGGCCCGTCGAGGAAGTGCTGTACTCGCCGCAGGTTCGCGCAGTTCGTCTGGTGCCGCGTGTATGCCCATATCAGCCGCGTCCCCGCCCGCGGAGCTAAGGAATCTCTAAATCTTCTAAACGTAAACGTTCACTTTTGCCTAAAATGTGCACGCCCCCATGCCCTTGTCGGGTGGTCTGGTGGACAGCGGCAAGAGACGGTGCCCCGGGCACCGGCCGGCACCCATAGTCACGGACTACGCAAAGCTACTTGTCCCTCAGTTCTAGTGAGCTGGTCCGGAGATCCTGTCGCAGTAGCGGCAGATCCGGTCGATGATCTGGTCGGCTGTCTTCGTCCAGCGGAACGGTCGGGCCTGTTCGTCCCAGACCTCGATCCATTTCTCCAGGGCTGCCTGGAGCGCGTCGACTGAGCAGAACACCCCGCGCTCCAGGCAGCGGCGCTGCAGTTCCGCGAACCAGCGTTCCACCTGGTTGATCCACGACGAGTACGTGGGTGTGAAGTGCAGAGCGAAACGTGGGTGGGCCACCAGCCACTTGTGAACGACCGGCGCCTTGTGCGCGGAGAGGTTGTCGCAGATCACGTGGAGTGCCAGGCCGGACTCCACCTCGTGGTCGAGCAGGTCCAGGAAGTCACGGAAGTCCTCGGCGGCATGACGGGCGGACACCTTGCCGATCACTTTCCCGGTGGCGATGTCCAGCGCCGCGAACTGAAGCTTCCCCTTGCTGCTGGACACCTGGAGACTGGGACGTGAGGTTCCAGAGGAAGTAGCGCCAGGTGGGAAGCAAGAGCAATCGCAGCAGGCGGTATACGGAGGAGTCCAAACGGGACGCGGTCGCGCTCGTACGCTCCTCCGGGAAGACCGTCACCGAGGTGGCCCGGGAGATCGGGGTCAGTGCCGAGGGACTGCGGAATTGGGTCAAGCAGGACACGATCGACCGCGGTCAAGGGGCGTCGGGCGAGCTGACGAGCGCGGAGCGGGAAGAGCTGAGTCGGCTGCGTCGGCAGAACCGTGAGCAGGCCGAGACGATCGAGGTGCTGCGAAAAGCGGCGGTCTTCTTCGCGAAGGAGAGCGATCGATGAGCGAGGTGTACGCGTTCATCGAGGCGGAGAAGACCACCCACAATGTTGCTCTGTTGTGCCGGCTACTGAAGGTGGCGCGGTCCTCCTTCTACGCCTGGCAGGCCGGCGAGCGAGCCCGAGCCGCCCGCCGGGCCGCCGACGACGCCCTGGCCCACGAGATCATCGTGCTGCACCTGGCCTCCCGGCGCACCTACGGAGTGCCGCGTATCCACGCCGAGCTGCGCAGGCTGAACCGGCGGGTCAACCGCAAGCGTGTGGAGCGGATCATGCGTGAGCGCGACATCACCGGAGTCACCCGGCGCAAGCGCCGGTCGCTGACCCGTCCGGCGAAGAAGGCCGTGCCTGCCGCGGACCTGATCGGCCGCGACTTCACCGCCGACGCCCCGGGCCGGAAACTGGTCGGTGACATCACCTTCATCCCCACCGATGAGGGCTGGCTGTATCTGGCGACTTGGCTGGACTTGGCCACCCGCGAGATCGTCGGCTACTCGATGGCCGACCACCACCGCGCATCCCTGGTCGTCGACGCGCTGACGATGGCCGCCGGACGCGGTCGGCTTCAGCCCGGCTGCATCGCACACTCCGATCGCGGATCGGAGTACACCTCCGACGAACTCCGCCGGGAAATAAGCAGGTTGGGCCTGCGTCAGAGCATGGGCCGAACCGGCTCGTGCTACGACAATGCCGCAGCCGAGAGCTTCTTCGCACTGCTCAAAGCAGAGATCGGCACCCTCCACTGGCCCGACCGGATCACCGCCCGTGCGGAGATCTTCGCCTTCATCGAGACCTTCTACAACCGCAGACGACTGCGGAAGCACCCGGCCTGGGGCTACCTCACCCTGCTGGAGATCCGACAACGACACGAGCACAAACACGCCCTCGCAGCGTAAGCAACGAGTGTCCAGCATCACGGGGAAAGTTCAGTGGGCATGTCGGTCGATCATGGCAGTCGGCCCAACTCCGGGCGCAGGCGAAAGTCGATTGGGCCGATCCCGATGGGTGCCGTACAGTTCACCGTACCGACGCGGGGTGGAGCAGCTCGGTAGCTCGCTGGGCTCATAACCCAGAGGTCGCAGGTTCAAATCCTGTCCCCGCTACTCAGACGTGAAGGCCCGGTGTCCACCGGGCCTTCACTGCTGTGTGCCGGTTCGGACCTGGCTCTCGGCGAACCGGCACCGCGGTCGCACACCAGCCAGCGCCCGCGCTTACGCAAAACCGGCCTCATGGCTTCGGCGACCACAGCGGATCGGTGCTCCTGCACCACACCGCCGTCACCGAGGTCGTGATCTACCAGGCCGACCACATCGGCCCGCACACCGGTACCGGCTGGAGCGTCATGGTCACCGGTCCGGCGACCTCGATCACCGCCCACTGACGGTGGTGCGCCACCGGGAACTCCGTGGACCGCATTGTCGGCATCCTCGCCGAGCTCGTCACCGGCTACCGCCTTCAACGCTGGTCGCACCCCAAGCAGGTGGTGGCAGACTCTCCGACGCTGCAGCGCCGTTGGCAAGGTCGCCTCTCTTGCCCGCGCCGGAGCCCGCTGCGAGAGTGGCCATCTCATCGAACGCCGGCCGCGCCCGCCTTGAGCAGGCACTGCCGACCTGCCTCGCTATCGTCCGCCGCCTTGTCTTCGATCACCTTGAGCGCGAAGGCGTCGAGGTGGCCAAGTTCGCCGCTTGGCAGCGCATGGCCCGGGCGACCTGATCCGCCTTCGTTTGAGGAGGGGCCGGTCACGCATGATCGGTGAGGCCCACCCGGAAAACAGTCGGCGGCGGGGAGCCATGCCTCGCCGCCTTGTGTCAGAAGGGCGCGGAACTGCTTGATCACCATCGGTCGAGCCTCACGGGCGATCCAGCCCTTCGTTCCGGGCCGGATGCTGGCGCGTTTCCGCTAGCGGCTTCCATCATGCCGTTATAGCGTTGTGATCAGCAGTCGTGGTTCCGAAGTTCCGTTCGCCCGTGATCGCCATCACGGGCGTTCTTGCTGTTCAGCGCCTCTCCGGACCAGGGCGATCACCTCCCGGTCGCGCAGGGTGCGTGCCCGGTTTCCCTCAAAGGAGACAGTCATGGCCAAGGGCACAGTGAAGTGGTTCAACAGCGAGAAGGGCTTCGGGTTCATCGAGCAGGAGGGCGGCGGCCCCGACGTCTTCGCCCACTACTCCAACATCGCCAGCCAGGGCTACCGCGAGCTGCAGGAGGGCCAGAAGGTCGAGTTCGACATCACACAGGGTCAGAAGGGCCCGCAGGCGGAGAACATCCGCCCCGCCTGATCGCGCGCCTCGGTAAGGGCCCGGCATCCCGGCTTCGGGACGCCGGGCCCTTCCCGTCTGCCGCAGTGGTCAGCGGACCAGAGTCGATCGGTGTCTCGCGTGTCCCCACGAGCCATTGGCGGGAACAGTGCGCGGAACTGCCGGTACGACGGCGCTAGGCAGGTGACAGGGCAGTTCCGGACGGAGGTGGACTGCGGCGGATCGACCGTCGACAGCGATAACGCGGTGGCGGAGTCGGGCCGAGGACTACCTTCCGGTTCGTGGAACTCTGGCCGGCCAGGGTCGTTGTTCATTTCGGGTCGGGCGAGTCGACCCCGCGCCTGCGGTGATGGCTCCGCAGGGCCACTAGCCGTTCGTCAATGCCGGTCACGAATGGGCGAGTAGTCAACACAGCGTCAGCCCGTCAAAGCCAGGTTGAGCGCCGGTTCGTTCGAAGTCATGCGACTGTGATCGGTTCGTGCCGGTGTGCCGGGGCCAATGGGACGGTTGCGCAGTGCCGTCCCGGGCGGGGGTCTGACTCATGAGATCTATGACCGAAGTGTCCAGTCACGGACTTGTCGATTGCCGTTGCGGGACGGTCTCTGCTGGTACCGAGCCACAGGGCGTGTCCCTATAGGGGCCTTGCCGACGATCCGGCGCCATCACGGTTCAGACCGCCTGAGCAGGCCGGTGCCATCCACCAAGCATGTCACCACGCGGGAGGCGGACCACCATGACGAGCCGACAGAGCAGTACCTCCTCGAGCACGGATCCTCCCGTTCGGCGGGAGGTCGTGCTGGGTGTGGACACGCACGGCGAGGTGCATGTCGCCGCCGTGGTGTCCCCGCTGGGGAAGGTCCTGGGAACAGAGTCGTTTCCCGCGACGGCGGCCGGCTACCGGCGGCTGCTCGTGTGGGCCCGTAAACGGGGGACGGTGCGCCGGGCCGGTGTGGAGGGCACCGGCACCTTCGGTGCGGGGCTGTCCCGCTACCTGCTGGCGCAGCAGGTCGAGGTATATGAGGTCAATCGGCCCGATCGCTCGGCCCGCCGGCTGCTGGGGAAGTCGGACCCGCTCGATGCACAGGCCGCCGCGCGGGCCGTGCTCAGTGGCCGCGCCCGGGCCCGGGCCAAGTCCGGCGACGGTCCGGTGCACAGTGCCCGGTTGTTCAAGCTCGCCAAGGACTCCGCGGTCAAGGCCCGTACCCAGGCGATCAACCAGCTCAAGGCCGTCCTAGTCATCGCCGAACCGGCCTTGCGGGAACGGCTGTCGAGCCTGGGTAACCGCGAGCTGTTCCGCACCTGCGCGCACCTCGCCCGCACGACGGTGGGGGAGATGAGGACACGGTGGGCCAGGCCACCCACCTGACGTTGCGCATGCTCGCCGAGCGAATCGAGCAGCTCACCGCTCAGATCGACGAGCTGAACCAACGCCTGACCCGGCTCGTCGAACGCCACGCCCCACAGCTACTCGAGCAGGTGGGCATCGGCCCGGACAGCGCCGTCACTCTCCTGATCACCATGGGAGACAACCCCGAGCGACTGAACACCGAGGCGTCCTTTGCTGCCCTTTGCGGAGTCAGCCCCATCGAGTACTCCTCCGGCCGGCGGAGCACGCGCCGGCTCAACTACGGCGGCGACCGGCAGGCCAACGCCGCCCTGCACCGCATCGTCTTCACCCGCCTGCGCCACGACCCGCGCACCCAGGCGTACTACGAACGCCGCACCCAGGAAGGCAAGACCCGACGCGAGATCATCCGATGCCTCAAGCGATACGCAGCCCGCGAGGTATTCAACCTGGTCAGACCGGTTGCCCGCACCCCCGCGTTATAGGGGCGTCCCTGATACGTGAGAGGGTCTGAGGCGTGAGTGAGACACCGTCGAACACCCTGCAATACCGCTTTGACGGGCCAGAAGAGGCTCCCGTCCTGATCTTGGGTCCCTCCCTGGGTACCACATGGCACATGTGGGACCGCCAGATTCCCGAGCTGATCAAGCACTGGCGGGTCTTCCGGTTCGATCTGCCCGGTCACGGCGGCGCTCCCGCGTACCCGGCCGGATCGGTCGGCGATCTCACCACGCGGCTGCTGGCCACCCTCGAAGGGCTCGGCGTGCAGCGCTTCGGCTACGCGGGCTGCGCGCTCGGCGGTGCCGTCGGCATCGAGTTGGCCCTGCGCCACCCCGAGCGGCTCGCCTCGCTCGCGCTGATCGCGGCCTCCCCCCGCTTCGGCACGGCCGACGAGTTCCGGCAGCGAGGTGTGATCGTCCGCACCAACGGCCTCGACCCGATCGCCCGTACCGCGCCCGAGCGCTGGTTCACCGGCGGGTTCGCCGCCGCGCAGCCCGCGATCACCGAGTGGGCCGTGCAGATGGTGCGCACCACCGACCCCGGCTGCTACATCGCCTCCTGCGAGGCGCTCGCCTCGTTCGACGTCCGTCCCGAGCTCGGGCGGGTCGGCGTACCGACCCTGGTTCTGGTCGGGTCGGACGACCAGGTCACCGGCCCCGCCGAGGCCCGTACGCTGGTCGCCGGCATCCCGGACGCACGCCTCGCCGTCGTCCCCGGCGCCTCCCACCTGGTCCCGGTGGAGCAGCCCACCGCGGTCACCGACCTGCTGGTGCGGCATTTCTCCACGGCCTGGCAGCCCGCCTTCGAGACCTCCACCGGCCTGACCGCCCTGCCCCCGGCCGCCCTCAGACCGGTCCTGTCTCCCGCCTCGCCGCAGCCCCCGCAGACCGGGCCCGTCGCCGAGATCGCCCCGGGCGCCGTACCGCAGCAGCCCCAGGGCCGGCCCGACCCGTACGACGCCGGGCTCAAGGTCCGCCGCGAGGTGCTGGGCGACGCGCACGTGGACCGGGCGCTGGCCCAGGCCGACGAGTTCTCCGGGGATTTTCAGGAGTTCATCACCCGCTACGCCTGGGGCGAGATCTGGGACCGTCCCGGACTGGACCGCCGTACCCGCAGCTGTGTCACCCTCACCGCCCTGGTCGCCGGCGGTCACCTGGACGAGCTGGCCTTCCACACCAGAGCCGCCCTGCGCAACGGCCTCACCCCCGGCGAGATCAAGGAAGTGCTGCTCCAGGCGGCCGTCTACTGCGGTGTACCGGCCGCGAACAGCGCCTTCAAGGTGGCCCAGCAGGTCATCCGCGAGGAGACCACGCCCCAGGAGTGAGCCCCGCGCCGGGGCACGGAGGCAGGATGGAGTCATGAAGCTCACGAAGATGTCGCACGCCTGCGTCCGCCTCGAGAAGGACGGCCGGACCCTCGTCCTGGACCCCGGTGCCTTCAGCGAGGAGGACGCCGCGCTCGGCGCCGACGCGATCCTCGTCACCCACGAGCACCCCGACCACTTCGACGAGTTCCGGCTGCGGGCCGCGATGGAGAACAACCCGGCCGCCGAGATCTGGACCCTGAAGGCCGTCGCGGAGAAGATCTCCTCCGCCTTCCCCGGCCGCGTCCACACCGTCGGCCACGGCGACACCTTCGATGCCGCGGGCTTCGACGTCCAGGTCCACGGCGAACTCCACGCGGTGATCCACCCGGACATCCCGCGCGTCACCAACGTCGGCTACCTCGTCGACGGCGGCAGGGTCTTCCACCCCGGCGACGCCCTCACCGTCCCCGATCACCCGGTCGAGACGCTGATGCTCCCCGTGATGGCCCCCTGGAGCAAGATCTCCGAGGTCATCGACTACGTGCGCGAGGTGAGGCCGCAGCGCGCCTACGACGTCCACGACGCCCTCCTCACCGACCTGGCCCGCCCTATCTACGACCGCCAGATCGGGCAGCTCGGAGGTTCGGAGCACCTGCGGCTGACGCCCGGAGACTCCGCGGATATCTAGGCCGTCACGGGGCCCGGCCGCGTTGTCGGACCCTCCGGGTAGGTTGTGGGACATGCGCATCGCGACCTGGAACGTGAACTCGATCACCGCCCGCCTGCCGAGGCTTCTGACCTGGCTGGAGAGCAGCGGCACGGACGTGCTGTGCCTCCAGGAGGCCAAGGTCGCCGAGGAGCAGTTCCCGGCGGAGCAACTGCGCGAGCTGGGCTACGAGTCGGCCGTCCACGCCACCGGCCGGTGGAACGGCGTGGCGGTGCTCTCCCGCGTGGGCCTCGAGGACGTCGTCAAGGGCCTGCCCGGCGACCCCGGGTTCGACGGCTCGGTGGAGCCCCGCGCCCTCTCGGCGACCTGCGGCCCGCTCCGCGTCTGGTCGGTCTACGTGCCGAACGGCCGTGAGGTGGACCACCCGCACTACGCCTACAAGCTCCAGTGGTTCGAGGCCCTCAAGGCCGCCGTCGCCGGTGACGCGGCGGGCAGCCGTCCCTTCGCGGTGATGGGCGACTACAACGTGGCGCCGACGGACGACGATGTCTTCGACCCCGCCTTCTTCGAGGGCTCCACCCACGTCACCCCCGCCGAGCGCGCCGCCCTGGCCTCCCTGCGCGAGGCCGGCCTGTCGGACGTGGTCCCGCGGCCCCTGAAGTACGAGCACCCGTTCACGTACTGGGACTACCGCCAGCTCTGCTTCCCGAAGAACCGCGGCATGCGCATCGACCTGGTGTACGCCAACGCACCCTTCGCGAAGGCGGTCAGCGACGCGTACGTGGACCGCGAGGAGCGCAAGGGCAAGGGCGCCTCGGACCACGCGCCCGTGGTCGTCGACCTGGATCTTGACCTGGACGTCAAGTAGTGCTTCGTTACGTTGGGTGATATCGCCTGGTGGTTGGTATCTTCCTAGGCTAGGGCCGCAGCAGCCGCAGGTCGACCGAGTCCGCCAGGGCGGTCAGCCCCGCGTCGCCCGGATGCAGATGGTCCCCGCTGTCGTGGTCGGGCAGTCTCCGGGAGGGCCGCCGCGGGTCACGCACCACCGCGTCGAAGTCGAGCACCCCGTCGAAGACCCCGCCGGTGCGGATCCATTCGTTCACCGCGACCCGCTCGGTGTCGACGGCGGGCGTGCACCACGCCTCGCCCTCGCAGGGCAGGATCGTCGCCGCGAGCATCCGCAGTCCGCGGGCGTGCCCGCGCGCCGCGAGGTCGCGGAGCCCATCGATCACCTGCTGAGCCGAGGTGCCCCACCGCAGGTCGTTGACGCCCTCGAAGACGACGGCGGTGCGCGCCGTCGGCTGGCGAGGACGTCCCGGTCGAAGCGGTGCAGGGCGCTCACCCCTGCCGTGTCCGTGGACACCCCGTCGCCGGGATAGCGGTCGGTGACCACGCGGTTTCCCGAGACGCCGAGGTTCAGCACGCCGTAGCGCGGGACGGTGTCCTGCCTGAGGAGTCGGCCGGCCGACTCCTCCCGCTCAGCGACACACGACGCGACAACACGAAACGCAGGGACGAAACCGCAGAGGTGAACAGGGCCGGGACGCAAGACGCACGGTGAAGTCAGGGAGACCGCAGGGGCCGCGTCAACGCGCGCCGCGTGAACTCGGCCTGAGCGGCCCGGATCGGCGGGCCCGCGCGCCCTGTGGTGCATACGGCGGTACGAATGACACGCTGGACGTATGAACATCCCTTTCCTGGGCAACCGGCGCCAGAAGATCGGATTCCCCGATCCCGCAGGCATCGCGGAACTCCTCGCCGAGTGCGAACTGCTCCGTTCCCAGGCGTACCGGGAGGGGGTCCGGCTGGACGACTCGGCGGCCTCCCTCGAAGCGCTGGACCAGCTCGTGCCGCGCTGGCGGGACGACGAGGAGACCCTGCACTGGCTCGGCAACGACGCCGGGCTCTACCTCGGCACCGTCATCGTACGCACCGTGCCTGGGGCCGCCTGGGAGATCCGGTCCGACGGGCAGCCGGTCGTACGGCTGACCTCCGGCCGGGAGTTCGACGTGGTGGACTCCGGGCACGAGTGGGCCGTCAACGGGGTCCCCGAGCTGTCGCAGCTGTACGCCGAAGTCGCGGAGTCGTGAGCCTCATGACGGCACCCGTTGGCCCAACGTCCGACGTAAATACGGCTAATGATCGAAAAGTGCGTGTCGCCCGACAACCGCGATCTTGCCTGGATACGTTGCGGCAACCACCACACAGCTGAGAGTGAGTAGGGCTGAGCATGGCCGTCGAGCCGCTGATCGAGCTGCGTGACGTCAACAAGCACTTCGGGGACCTGCATGTCCTTCAGGACATCAACCTCATCGTCGGCCGGGGGGAGGTGGTCGTGGTCATCGGCCCGTCCGGCTCGGGGAAGTCGACCCTCTGCAGGGCGATCAACCGTCTGGAGACCATCGAGTCCGGGGAGATCGTCCTCGACGGGCAGCCTCTGCCGGAGGAGGGCAAGCCGCTGGCCCGGCTGCGCGCCGACGTCGGCATGGTCTTTCAGGCGTTCAACCTCTTCGCCCACAAGACGGTCCTGGAGAACCTCTCGCTGGGGCAGGTCAAGGTGCGCGGACGCAAGAAGGAGGACGCCGACAAGCGCTCCCGGGAACTCCTGGAGCGGGTCGGTGTCGCCGACCAGGCGGACAAGTACCCGGCGCAGCTCTCCGGCGGCCAGCAGCAGCGCGTGGCGATCGCCCGCGCCCTGGCCATGGAGCCCAAGGCGATGCTCTTCGACGAGCCGACCTCGGCCCTCGACCCGGAGATGATCAACGAGGTGCTGGAGGTCATGAAGCAACTCGCCCGCGATGGCATGACCATGGTCGTCGTTACGCACGAGATGGGCTTCGCCCGCTCGGCCGCCAACCGCGTCGTCTTCATGGCCGACGGCCGGATCGTCGAGGACCGTACCCCCGACGAGTTCTTCACCGATCCCAGCAGCGACCGCGCCAAGGACTTCCTCTCCAAGATCCTCAAGCACTGAAGGAGCAGGCACCGGACGGCTCATCGGATCGGACCTCGACTACGATGTGCCCTTCATCCCTGTCGGAGAGGGGGACTTCACCGAAGGCCGCCGATCCCGCCAGGGGTGAGCAGACCGCCCGCCCGGTCCGCGGGACATTCCCACCGGGCGCTGCCCCCACGGCCCGAAGCCCATGGGGGCGGCGGTTCACATCGGCCAGGCCCGTCCGGCGGCAGCCGGAGATCACTGCTCGCGCAGCGGAACCGACACGTACGACGGGTCGTTCGCCGGTGAGGAGAAGGTCAGCTGCGCGCCGGACGGGTTGTGCTCGATGTAGAGCGGGTCGACCGTGTCGACGACCAGGGCGAGGCGATGCCCGGCCGGGACGTCGTAGGCCGTGGAGTACAGCTCCAGGTCGACGCCGAACGGCTTTCCGGGGGTGCGCCCGTGGAAGGTGTACGGCGCGTTGGTGACCAGCTTGCCGAGGCCGAGCGGCCCCACGTCGTACAGGTAGGCGACGAGGGTGCCGCTCTCCTTGGTCGGGGTGAGGGTCGAGTGCAACGTGGCCGTGCCGCGCACCCGTTGGGTCGAGGTGTACCTCTCGGACTGCCAGACGGCCGCCCAGCGGCGGGGGATCAGCGGGATCGAGGCCAGCGGCGGCACCTTCGCCACCTGGTCGAGGATGCTGGACAGGAAGACGACCCCGCCGTCCGCCCCCGAGTTCACGTTGGCGCGGATCGTGGTCGTGCCCGCGAGGGCGATCTTCCGGTGGGTGGCCCCGGCCGACTTCCAGTCCGGGTAGCCCTCGTAGCCGTCCGCGGAGCGGGACTTGAGCTGGACGGGCTGTTCACGGTCGATGCCGTTGTCCTCGCCCCGGAGGTAGTGGTCGAACCAGCGCTCGGTGTTCTTCCACACGTCGTTGGGCAGCCCGAACAGACCGGTCAGCTCGGCGGTGGCGTGGTCACCGGGCCGCATCTCCAGGCGCTTGGGGCCGGTCAGTTTCTCGTAGAAGTCGGCGTACTGGTTGGGCGGGAAGACGCTGTCGCCCCAGGCGTTGGCGAGCATGATCGCCGGGCCGTTCCGGTTGATCCGGTCGACGTAGGTCGCAGCGGAACGTTTCTTCCCCCAGGCGATGAGCTCGGGTTCCTTGGCCAGGTTGGAGCTGTAGAAGTCGTCGAACGTCTGCCGTAGTTCCGCGCTCTGGCGGCCCGTCACCACGCTCGCGCCGTCCAGCAGGGCGGCGCCCTGGACGTGCTGGGTGCGCCCGGCGTAGATCGAGCCGGTCAGGTCGGCCCAGCCGCTGAGCGAGGCGACCGCCCTGACCCGCCGGTCGTGTGCGGCGGTGAGCAGGCTGATGCCCGCGCCGTAGGACACTCCCGCCATGCCGATGTGCCCGGCGTCCGCGGGGGTGTGGGCCAGTGCCCAGTCGATCACCTTCGACGCGTCGGCCACGTCGGGTGGGCCGGCCACTTCTATCTCGCCGCCCGACTGCCAGAAGCCGCGCACGTTGTAGGTGACCACGACGTACCCGGAGTCGGCGAGCTTCTGGGCCTGGGCCAGGTATTCGATCTGGGGCAGTCCCCAGCTCGTGGGCATCACGAGCAGCGGGTAGCGGTTGCCGTCACGAGCGCCGGCGGGGGTGACGACGTTGGCCTTGAGGACGGTGCCGCCGTCGCCGGCGATGTCGACGAAGCGGACGGGGTGAGGTGCCGCCTGGGCGGTGGGGGCGAATCCGAGGGCGGTGCCGACGACCAGGGTCGCCGAGACGGCGCCTACGGCGGTGGTGCGCAGGGCCTTGCGGTGGGGTCCCACGGGTCACTCCTCACTCGTGTCAATGCAAAGTGACCGAACGGTAACCTCGGTGGCTTACCAGGGGTAACCTGTCGGTAAGTTACGTGCCAGTAACGATTGTTGAGCAGTGGAGGGCTTCAGGAGGCGCGGTGTGTATTGCGTGGAGCCGTCGCCGTCGCCGTCGCCGTCGCCGTCGCCGTCGCCGTCGCGGCGGGCAGTGGGGTCCGTGCCGCTCGCGTCACGTCCTCCACCGGTTCGACGACGTCCGAACCGTACGCCTGCGAGCTGATCACCTTGAGCAGCAGCACGAACTCCCCGGTGTCGTACGTGCGGGACCGGCGTTCGTGGTGGCGCGTGAGGTAGCGGGTGGCCGCCTGGTTGGTGATGGCCCGCCGGCCGCAGAAGAGGAACACGGGGCGGGCGTCGCTGCGGTCCCCCGGGTGAGCCGGGCCGGCAGCGCATACTTGGTTCTCTCCCGGGGACGGGCGCCGCCGCGCGTCAGTCAGCGCAGGTATGCGGCCAGGGGCAGGCGTTACTCCCGGATGCTCTGGAGCACCAGCCCGCCGAACTGGGTCGCGCCGTACTGCGAGAAGTGGGTGTTGTCCGTGACGCCGTCGACGCAGGAGCGGAGGAAGAGCTGCGCGGAGGCGGACGGGCCGAGGGACTCCACCAGCGTCTTGCTCTTGGTGGTCAGGTCGACCACCGGCACGTTGTGCGCCGCGCCGAGCGAGCGCATCCCGGCGGGCAGGTTCACGCCCACGCCGTTGACATGCAGCGCCGTTGGTGTGAGCCGGTTGCCGTTGAAGTGCCGGCGGACCGGCGGGGCCACCAGGACCGGGACGCCGCCCTTCGCACGGACCTGCGTGATCATGGACGTGAGGTTGCTCCGGAAGGCGGATGCGCTGGTCTGCTTGTCGTTGTGGCCGAACTGGATGAAGACCGCGTCGTTCGCCCTGACCTTCGACAGCAGGGTCGGGAAGAGCGCCGAGTTGCTCCGGAAGCCGCCCGAACTCTCTCCGGAGTCGACGTAGTTGGCGACGACAGCGCCGAGTCGACGTAGTTGGCGACGACAGCGCCGGGACGCAAAGGCGTGATCATCTGGCCCCATCCGGCGTGCGGGGCGATCAGCTGGTCGCACACGGTTGAGTCACCGGCCAGGTAGGCGACCATCGGCTGGGCCGTCGGCTTCACCGAGACGGCCGACACCTGGGGGTTGGACCCCGCGAACCGGCCACCCGTGCAGGGAGACAGCAACCCGTCGCCCGGGGGAGCATCGGTTAAAGCGTTTGCATCAATGACCGGAGCTTATGGTGGCGTCGCAGCACGAGCAATACCAGTGCTGGCAATGGAGAACGACGGCGAGTCTTGACACGATCATGCCATCAGGATAGTAAACGTTTTCAACACCGTCTTGGGCGGAGGGCTCCGATGCCCGAACCTTCCCGTCGCTCCCCCCACCACTCCGACGGGCCAGGCGGCCGTACCGGCGCAATCGCGGCCGAGGGGGGTCAACTGCCCTGCCCTGCACTGCACGGGAGGATCCATGAAACGTTCCATCAAGGTCTCGTTAGCCGGAACCACAGCCGTACTCCTGTCCGTCGCGGCTACGACGCTCGCAGTCGACGCCGGTGCCGCGACGCCCACGGACGGCGTCGCGGCGGCGGCCGCCAGACCGATGGAGAACCTCGGCCGCGGAGTCGTGGCCGTGCGGTCGAGCAACACCAGCGTTCTCGTCTCCTGGCGACTGCTGGGACTCGATCCGGACGGCATCGGGTTCAACGTGTACCGGTCCACCGCCTCAGGCCAGGAGGTCAAGCTCAACTCCGCGGTCCTGACCGGAGGCACCAACTTCACCGACTCGACGGCCGACTTGACCCGGTCGAACAGCTACCGGGTACGGCCCGTGATCAACGGCGCTGAGCAGCCCCCGAGCGGCGCCTTCACCCTGACCGCCAACCACGCCGTCGAGCCGGCCGTCCGCGTACCGCTGCGCGCCGGTGGCCCGGTGAAGTTCGTCTGGGTCGGCGACCTCGACGGCGACGGTGAGTACGACTTCGTCCTGGATCGCCAGACGTCGCCGCAGACTCTCGAGGCCTACCGGCGCGACGGGCAGCTCCTCTGGTCGGTCGACATGGGCCCGAACAGCACCAACCAGAACAACATCGAAGGCGGATCGTCCACCATCGACGTCGGCCACAACGACGGCGTGACCGTCTACGACTTCGACAGCGACGGCCGAGCCGAGGTCGCCGTGCGGATCGCCAACGGTGTCCGCTTCGGCAACGGCACCACCTTCACCCACAGCGACGACAACCGCCAGTTCATCGCGATTCTCGACGGCATGACCGGGGCGCCTCGCGCGACCGCTCCCGTGCCGACGGACTACCTGGCGGACGGCCCGATGTACGCCCGGTTCGGTGTGGGCTACCTCGACGGTTCCCGGCCCAGTCTGGTCGCCTTCATGAAGAACCGCAGGGGCAACGGGGCGTTCAACCTCATGATGGGCGCCTGGCAGTTCACCGGCCAGTCCCTGACCCGGCAGTGGAAGTGGCTGCGCGGCAACCAGAACACACCCGACGGGCACAACACCCGCGTCATCGACGTCAACGGCGACGGGACCGACGAGGTCGCCGAGATCGGATTCGTACTCAACGGCGACGGCACCCTGCGGTACTCCCTGGGCCCCGCGGGCGTCATCCACGGCGACCGCTTCCACATCGCCAAGATGGACCCCAACCGTCCAGGCCTGCAGGGCTACGGCGTCCAGCAGGACAACCCCAGCGGTCTGCGCGAGTACTACTACGACGCCACCAACGGCTCCATCATCTGGCGACACACCGCGTCCGGCACCGCCGACGTGGGACGCGGCATGGCCGGCGACATCGACCCGCGGTTCCCCGGCATGGAGGTCTGGTCCTTCTCAGGCCTCTACAACGCACCTGCCAACCGTCTCACCGAACCGAACACCTCGCTGCGTCCTTGGCCGCAGCTGGGTCTGTGGTGGGACGGCGACATCACGATGGAACTGCTCAACGACGGCAAGTTCGAGAAGTGGAACCCGAACAACCCCAAGCCCAGCAACAGCCTGGCGCGGCTGCTCACCACCTCCGACTACGGAGCGGTCGACGCGAGCCAGAACGTCCAGCCCACCTTCTACGGCGACATCCTCGGCGACTGGCGTGAGGAGGCCGTGTACACCAACGCGAGCCACAACCAGCTGATCATCTTCACCACCGATCACCCGACAAGCACCAGGTTGTACACGCTCGCGCACAACCCCGCCTACCGCAACGCCATGACGCTCAAGGGATACATGCAGTCCCACCACGTCGACTACTTCCTCGGTGCCGGCATGACCCGGCCACCCCGGCCGAAGATCACCTACTCCGGGAGCTGACACCGTGAGGACCGCTAAGTTCGTCCCCCCCTGCCGCCCTCCTGCTCTCGGTGGTCACGGCGAGCTCCATCGCGATGGTCGACGACTCGGCGTCCGCGAGCGCCGCGGCGGCCGGAAACACCTACTACGTCGCCCCGAACGGGAACGACGGAGCAGCGGGTACGCAGGCCGCTCCGTGGGCATCGATCGCCCGTGCACAGGCCGTCGCCAAGGCGGGCGACACGGTCTACTTCCGGTGCGGCACCTACGCCTACACCCGCGCGAACAGCGCCTGTCCGAGCCAGACCGCCAGGGTCGACGCGATCACCCTCAACAAGAGCGGCAGCTCGGGCAACCCGATCCGGTACTGGGCCCAGCCGGGCGAGAAGCCGGTCTTCGACTTCTCGCGGATGACGGACAACTGCCGCATCAAGGGCTTCAGCGTCACCGGCAGCTGGATCCACCTCAAAGGACTGGAAGTCAAGGGCGTTCCCCAGAACAACAACCGGAACGCCGAGTCCTGGGGCGTCTGGACTCGGGCAGCAACAACATCTTCGAGCAGATCAACATCCGCCACCACATGGCCACCGGCCTGTTCATCAACGGCGGGGGCGGCAACCTCGTCCTCAACTCGGACTCGCACGACAACTACGACCTGCGCAGCAGTGACGGGCCCGGTGAAAACGCCGATGGGTTCCGTGCGCATTACACGCCGTCCGGCCGCCCCGCGAACGTGTTCCGGGGTTGCCGATCGTGGTGGAACGCCGATGACGGGTTCGATCTCATCTCCACCTACTCTCCCGTGATCATCGAGAGCTCGTGGGCCTGGCGCAACGGGTACGTGCCGGGGACGACGACGCCTTCCGGCAACGGGGCCGGCTTCAAGTCGGGTGGCTACGGCGGCGACTACGAAGCCGACGCGCCGAAGCACACCGTCCGCTCCTCGGTGGCGTTCCTCAACAAGGCGGCCGGCTTCTACGCCGCGACCGGGACTCGACCACGCAGTACTCCTCGGCCCGGCAGGCGTACTCGGAGATCACCTGGCCCAAGGCGTTCCTCACCTTCGTCGGCGGCAGCCACACCAGCTTCTGGAGCGACCAGCGCTTCCCGAGGACCGTCGTCGACTGGGCCCGCTGGACCATGTACGGCGACACCGCCGCACGGGACCGCCTCCCTGCCGACGCGTCCGGGTCCAACACCAGGTGGGAAGCCCAGCTGGGTGACTCGCCCGGCGGCCCGGGCCTCTACACCCTGCTGGCCCAGCACAGCGGCAAGGCCGCCGACATCAACGGGGCCTCCACCGCCGCCGGCGCACAACTGGTTCAGCGGACCACCAACACTCGCCCCAACCAGCAGTTCGAGTTCCTCGACGCCGGCAACGGCCACGTCCGCGTCAAGGCACTGCACAGTGGCCTGTTCCTCCAGCCCACGGGCACGGCGACCGGCGCGGACGTCGTCCAACAGGCCGACACCGGCGCCACCAGTCAGCAGTGGCGCGTGGTCGACCACGGCGGTGGCGTGATCAGCCTCGTGAACCGGGAGTCCGGCCTGGCGATGGATGTCTGGGAATACTCGACCGCCGACGGCGCCCGAATCTCCCAGTACACCTACAGCGGCAACCCCAACCAGCGCTTCACCCGCCGCCGCGCCTGACCGGGACCTGTCGGAGCACCGCTCGGGCAACAGGGCGGGCGGTGCCCCGACATGGCGCCGACAACCCTCGCCACCACATTGACGGGTTCGATGAGACACCCTTTCCACGACCCGACCCCTCCACGACGTCCGCGCGGACCCCGAAGTCCCGTCGTCGCCGGAAGTGTTGAGCGCTGTGTCAGAAGTGTTGACCGGGTAGTGAAAACGTTTTAGCTTCCCTTCACCGGACGCGCCGAGGTGAGGGGGAGCCGTGGCAACTGCCTTACGGGAACGAGCAGGTGTGAAGGGAGTGAGTCCCGGTCGATGTGATCCCGATGGGGTGCAGAACAAGCGTAAAGGTTTTCAGAGTCGGGCGCTGTTCCTGCTCATGCTGCCCGGGGTCGCCTACTTCCTGCTGTTCCACTACGGCGCGCTCGTCGGCAACGTCATCGCGTTCAAGGAGTACGTGCCGTTCGACGGCCTGTGGGGCAGCCCCTGGGTGGGCCTCGGCAACTTCCAGCGCATGTTCGAGGACGCGGCGTTCTGGGACTCGGTCCTCAACACCCTCTGGATCTCCGTCCTCCAGCTGGTCTTCTACTTCCCGGTGCCGCTCGGCCTCGCCCTGCTGCTGCACACGCTCACCTGGAGCTCGGTGCGGCGGTTCGTGCAATCGGTGGCGTATCTGCCGCACTTCATCTCTTGGGTGATCGTCGTCGCGCTCTTCCAGCAGGTGCTGGGGGACACCGGCCTGCTCAACAGCGGCCTGAGCGGGGCCGGTCTGCACTCCGTCGACATCATCGGCAACCCGGACGCGTTCGAGCCGCTCGTCGTCGCCCAGGTCATCTGGAAGGACGCCGGCTGGGGCACGATCATCTTCCTCGCCGCGCTCGCCCAGGTCGACGAACAGCAGTATGAGGCCGCCGCCATCGACGGCGCCGGGCCCTGGCGGCGCTTCTGGCACGTCACCCTGCCCGCCATCCGCCCGGTAATCGTGCTGCTGCTCATCATGCGGCTCGGTGACATCCTCTCCGTCGGCTTCGAGCAGATGCTGCTGCAACGCGACGCGGTCGGACCTCAGACCGCCGAGGTCATCGACACCTTCGTCTACTACCAGGGCATCGTCGGCGGCGACTACGGATTCGCCGCCGCCGCGGGCCTGTTCAAGGGTGTCGTCGGCGCCCTCCTCGTCTATGCGGCCAACAAGGTCGCCCACCGCCTCGGTGAACAGGGGGTCTACAAGTGAGCGCGTCAGCCCGGCCCGGCTGGATGGAGAAGCCCCGGCCGCTCACCCAGGCCGCGAAGGCCCTCGCCCTCGCCGCGGTCGTCCTGCTGGTGTGCGTGCCGTTCCTGGTGATCGTCTCGACCTCTCTGGCGTCCACCCGGGAGGTCGTCGACAACGGCGGCTGGGTGCTGTGGCCCACTGACCCCTCGCTCGACGCCTACCGCGACATCTTCGACGGCGGCATCGTCACCCACGCCCTCGGGGTCAGCGCCGGTGTCACGATCGCGGGCACCCTGCTGAGCCTCGCCTGCACGGTGAGCCTGGCCTACGCGCTGTCCCGCCCGGGCGTCTTCGGCGGCAGACCGGTCCTGCTGCTGGTGCTGTTCACGTTCCTCTTCCCGCCCGGCATGATCCCGAGCTTCCTGCTCGTCAAGGAACTCGGCCTGCTCGACTCGTACACATCCCTCGTCCTGCCCGTCCTGGTCAATGTGTTCAACCTGGTCGTCCTGCGCGGCTTCTTCCAGTCGGTCCCCGAGGAGCTGTACGAGGCGGCCCGGCTGGACGGGGCGGGGGACTGGCGGGTGCTGGTGTCGGTGGTGCTGCCGCTGTCCAAGGCCGCACTCGCCGTCGTCGGCCTGTTCTACGCCGTCGCCTACTGGAACTCCTGGTTCTACGCCTCGCTGTATCTGGAGAGCGACCACTGGCCGCTCCAGCAGGTATTGCGTACCTATGTGGTGTCCGGCGCCGGCCTCACCGACGCGACCACCGGCGAAGCCACCGTCACCGCTCCGCAGACCGTGCAGATGGCGGTGCTCGTGATCGCCACGGTGCCGATCCTGCTCGTCTACCCGTTCCTCCAGAAGTACTTCACCAAGGGCGTGCTCACCGGCGCCATCAAGAGCTGACACGAGGTGGTTCACCCATGCCCCGCATGTCCCGACGCACCCTCCTGCGCTCCATGGCAGTGGGCGGTGCCGCCGTCTCCGTCCCCGGTCTGCTGACCGCCTGCTCCTCCTCGGACTCCGGGGACGGAGACGTCTCCAACGCGGGCAAGAAGCTCGCCCCCTGGCCCGCCTACCGGCCCGCCGCCGGGCCCGAGCCCGACCTGGCCCCCACCGACGCCGGTGTCCAGGCCGGCTACACCACCTACCCGTCCGACCTGGTCAAGTCCGTCTCCCGCGCCCCGGGCGACGGCTCCACCGTCCGCGTCATGACCGTCTCCTTCGGCACCCCGCCCAAGCCCGCCTCCCAGAACCGCTTTTGGGCCGCCGTCGAGAAGGCCCTCGGCGTGAAGATCGAGTACACGATCATCTCCCAGGCCGACTACCAGAAGAAGATGGCGACGGTCATGGCCGGCGACGCCGACGCCCTGCCCGACATCATCAACCTGTTCGCCGGTTTCACCCTGCCGCGTGAGGCGCAGTTCGTGCGGCGCCGCGCCCAGGACCTCACGCCGTACCTCTCCGGCGACGCGATCGCCGACTACCCCAACCTCGCGGGCATCCCCACCCACGCCTGGCGCGACATGGGCCGCATCGGCGGCCGCATCCACGGCATTCCGCTGGAACGCCCGCTGCCCGGCTCGACCCTCTGGATCAACCAGGACATGTTCGCCGACGCGGGCATGAAGGAGGGCTGGACCGCCGAGGACTTCACCGCCGTGGCCCGGCGGGGCACCCGCGGCAGGACGTACATGCTGGGCGCCGCCAACGGCTCCCTGTTCGGCAACGGCTTCCACTCCGCCGCCCACAACGCGCCTCAGCGCTGGGCCGTCACCAAGGACGGCACCTTCCTGCCGGCCGCAGCCGACGAGCGCTACAAGGCGTCCATCGCCTTCCAGGCGCAGCTGCGCGAGAACGGCTCCTACCACCCCGACGCCACGTCCATCTCCCAGATCGACCTGACGACCCTGTACTACAACGGCACCGTCGGCTCCATGCAGGACGGATTCGGCGCCTACCTGCCCAAGTACCGGGAATCACAGGGCAAGATGAGTCCCGCCGCGGCCCTGCCGTACAGCGTCGGCGGCGAGCCCGGCGGCATCGTCGCCGCCCGCCGCTCCTTCGGCTACACCGTCCTGAAGCAGGCGAAGAAGGAGCGCATAGAACTGCTGCTGCGCATCCTGGACTACCTCGCCGCGCCCTTCGGCAGCAAGGAGTGGGAACTCGTCCACTACGGCGTCGAGGGTGTCCACTTCACCCGCGGCAGGGACGGATCGCCCGAGTTCACCAAGCTCGGCGAGGTCGAGAACAACACCAACCTGCCGCTGAAGTACCTCGCCGAAGGCCCCCAGGTGCTGTTCGTGCCCGGCATGCCCGACGCCGTGCGCGCCCTGCACGCCTGGCAGCGCAAGGTCGTACCGCACGCCATCCGCGACGCCTCCTTCGGCCTCCAGTCCGCGACGAACAACTCCCAGGGCGCCACCCTCAAGACCTTCCTGGACGACACGGTCACCGGGATCATCGCCGGGCGTCTGCCCATGTCCGAGTGGGACGCGGCCGTGAAGAAGTGGCGGAGCCGGGGCGGCGACAGAATGGCCGAGGAATACGCCGAGGACTACGCGGCCAACACCTGAGTGGTGGTGGGCCGAAGAGGGAGACGCGGGGGATGGGGAACGACATGGTGTCCAAGGGACGGGTCACGATCCGCGAGGTCGCCGAGCGGGCGGGCGTGTCGACGGCCACCGCCTCCCGTGCGCTCAGCGGCAACCACCCGGTGCCGCCGGCGACCCGCGCCCGGGTCCTGCGCGCGGCCCGCGACCTCGACTACGTGGCCAACGCGCACGCCCGCGCCCTGGTCGGCGGCGGCCGCAAGATGGCCGCCGTCGTGGTCCGCCAGGTCACCAGCCCCTTCTACGCCCAGGTCGCCGAGGGCGTGGAGGCGGAGGCCGCCGACCGCGGCTGGCTCTGCGTGGTCGGCGCCACCGGCGGAAACGCCCAGCGCGAGATGGAGTTCGTGCAGCTCATGCGAGAGGAGGGCGCCCGGCTGGTGATCCTGGTCGGCGGGGTCGTCGAGGACGACGCCTACCGCCGGCGCGTCGCCCACTACGCCCACGCCCTCGACTCCTCCGGAGCCCGGCTCGTGCTCTGCGGCCGGCCCGCGCCCGACCCGGACATCCCGGCACTCGTCGTCGAGTTCGACAACGAGGCCGGGGCCCGCGCCATCACCTCCCATCTGCTGTCGGCCGGCCACCGCGGGATCGTCTTCCTCGGCGGACTGCCCGGCAACACCGCCCTCGACGCCCGCGTCGCCGGCTACCGGGCCGCCCTCGCCGAGCACGGGCTGCCGCCGGAAGCCGCACACGTCGTCGACTGCGGCCTGGGCCGGGCCGCCGGCCATCGCGCGATGACTGAACTCCTCAAAGGAACACGGGAGTTCACCGCCGTATTCGCCGGGGACGACATGGTCGCCGCCGGCGCCCTGCGCGCCATCGCCGACACCGGACTGCGCGTGCCCGGTGACATCTCCGTCGTCGGCTACAACGACATCCCGCTCGCCGAGGACTTCAACCCGCCCCTGACCACCGTCCGCACCCCCGCCGAGGAACTCGGCCGCGCCGCCGTGCGCATCGCGCTGCGCGACCCCGAGCACGCGGCCGGTGCCCACCATCTGCTCGGCACCCACATCGTCGTACGCGACAGCGTCGGCGCGCCCCCGCCCGGGCGCGCCCTGTGACCAATGGAGGAACCGCACCCGCATGAGCGCGCCGCACGTGTCGCTCCCCGACCCGACGCACCTCCCCAACCTGCCCCATCTGCCACCCCCCGACCCGCTGACCTCGCCCCTCACCGGCTGGACCCGCGCCCACTGGGAGGCCATCGCCGACCGCCTCCTCGACGCCCTGACGCCCTACGCCTCCCCGGGCCTGGCCCAGTACCGGCTGCCCGGCCCGCCCAGCCACTCCGGTCCCTGGTCGGACGGGTTGGAGGGCTTCGCCCGCTCCTTCCTGCTGGCCGCGTTCCGCATCGGCGGTTCGGGCGGGCAGGGTGTGTCCGGCCTGATCGAGCGGTACGCGGCCGGGCTCGCGGCCGGGTCCGACCCGCGCGGGCCCGACCGGTGGCCGCCCATCACCGACCGGTCCCAGCCCATGGTCGAGGCCGCGTCCCTCGCGATCGCCCTGCACGAAACCCGCCCCTGGATCTGGGACCGGCTCGACGACGGGGTACGGCAGCGGGTCGCCGACTGGCTCGGCGGCTTCGTCGGAGCCGTGGTCAACGACTCCAACTGGCGGCTGTTCCAGGTCATCACCGAGGAGTTCCTCGCCTCCGTCGACGCCCCGCACAGCCGCACCGAGATCGACGCCGGCCTCGCCCGCCTGGAGGACTGGTACCGGGGCGAGGGCTGGTACACCGACGGCGACGGCCGCAAGTTCGACTACTACAACGCCTGGGCGCTGCACCTCTACCCGGTCCTGTGGGCCCGTATCGCGGGGCCGCGGGCCGACCCACGGCTGGTGGCCGAACACCGCACGCGCCTGTGGTCGTTCCTCCACGACCACCAGCACTTCTTCGGCGCCGACGGCGCCCCCGTCCACCAGGGCCGCTCGCTCACCTACCGGTTCGCGACGACGGCCCCGCTGTGGGCGGGGGTCCTCGCCGACGCCACCCCGCTGCCGCCCGGCCGCACCCGCCGTCTTGCCTCCGGCGCGCTGAAGCACTTCGCCGAGCGCGGCGTGCCCGACGCGCAGGGACTGCTCACACTCGGCTGGTACGGGCCGTTCCTCCCCGTCACCCAGCGGTACTCGGGACCGGCCTCCCCCTACTGGGCGAGCAAGGCCTTCCTCGGCCTGCTCCTGCCCGCCGACCACCCCGTGTGGACCGCGCCCGAGGAACCCGGCCCGGTCGAGACGGCCGACGTGCGCCTCGCGTTACCTGCCCCCGGCTGGCTGCTGCACTCCACCGCCGCCGACGGGATCGTCCGGCTCGTCAACCACGGCAGCGACCGGCTGCCACCCCCACCCGCGACGGCCGAGGACAGCCCGCACTACGCCCGGTTCGCCTACTCCAGTGCGACGGCGCCCGAAACACCGGCTGCACCGGACACGGGCCTCGACAACCACATCGCCCTGCTCGCCCCCGACGGCACGCCCACCCCGCGCGGTCGCATCCACCCCCTCGGCGTCGAGGGCACGCGGGCCGCCTCCTGGCACCGGGCGGTGCTCCCGGGCAGCGAGGAAGGACACCGCATCGAGACGGTCAGCGTGGCCCACGGCGTCTGGGAGGTCCGGGTGCACCGCGTCGACGCGCCGCCCGGCACACCCGTGCGCGAAGGGGGCTGGGCCGTCGCCGACGACAGCGCGCCGCCGGTCGCGTCGACCGGCCCCGGCTGGGCGCTGGCCCGGCGCGCGGACGGGCTGACCAGCACGGTCGTCGCCCTGCATGGGTGGCAGGACGCCGGGACGGCAGTGGTACGCGCGGTCGGCGCCAACGCCTGCGGCCACCACTCGGCGACCCCGTGCCTCACCCTGCCCGTCCACCCGGGCGGCACCCACCTCCTGGTGACCCTCGTCGTGCTGAGCGCCGGTCCGGAGACGAACGGCGACCCGTATGCGCGGCGTTCAGGACCGCGCGTTCGGGTCGCCGCGACCGGCGAGGTGGAGATCCGCTTCCCGGACGGCACCCGGGGACGGGTGCCGCGGTGACCGGGTCAGGCGGTGGCGCGGCGCGGCGCCACCGCCTTCCTCACCAGCGGCCAGGGCGGCAGCGGCACGATCACCGCGTACACCGTCACGCCGTCTCGTCCATCACCCCAGCGCGAGCCGAGAGCAATGCGGTCGGCTGCTCAAGGGGTTTGACGTGGTGGCAGGCCTGTCATGGCGGGCTCACTCCTATGCCGGGGCCAGGGGCAGTTCATCCACGACGTCCGGACCACGCTCCACCAGGTCACCGACGACTGACACCGAGCCCGCTGAACAGGGCAGGGCTGGAGAAGCTACGCCGTGCGGCAGAAACGTGGCAGAGGAAGGCCGCAGAGGCAGGCCGCCGGCTTCAGATGTTGCGCACCTCGTCGGTCGTGGGCGCACATGCCGGCGGGCCCGACGCACCGGTGTTCGACGCCTTCCTGACGCGGCCATGGCGATGAATTAAGCTGCGCGGACGGCCTTTGACTGGAGGTGCGGATGCGTCGCCCTGTCGCACGGAATCTGACGGTCCTGGCGGTTTCGGCCGCCGTGGTGATGTCGGTGGGAGCGGCGGCGCCGCCACCCACCGCGCGGCACACCGGCGGTGAGAAGTCCCCGCTGGCCGTCGGTTACGGCGGTGCCGTCTCGAGCGTCGACCCCGACGCCTCCGCCGCCGGGATCGAGGTCCTCAGGAAGGGCGGCAACGCCGTCGACGCGGCCGTCGCCACGGCCGCCGCGCTCGGCGTCACCGAGCCCTACTCCGCCGGCATCGGCGGAGGCGGCTACTTCGTCTACTACGACGCCGGGTCCCGCACGGTGCGCACCGTCGACGGCCGCGAGACCGCCCCGCTGAGCGCCGACGAGAACCTCTTCGTCGAGAACGGCAAGCCCCTCGCCTTCGCCGAGGCCGTCAGCAGCGGCTTGAGCGTCGGCACCCCGGGCACACCCGCCACCTGGCAGACGGCGCTCGACAAATGGGGCAGCAAGCGGCTCTCCACTGTGCTGAAGCCGGCCGAGCGGATCGCCCGTGAGGGCTTCACCGTAGACGAGACCTTCCGCTCGCAGACGGCGTCCAACGAAACCCGCTTCCGCTACTTCCCGGACACCGCCGACCTGTTCCTGCCGGGCGGGCGACTCCCGGTCGTCGGCTCCACCTTCAAGAACCCCGACCTCGCCCGCACGTACGCGGAGCTGGGACGCAAGGGAGTCGACACGCTCTACCACGGCCGGCTCGGCCGGGACGTCGTCAACACCGTCAACAAGCCGCCGGTGGACCCCGGTTCGGGCTGGAACGCCCGGCCCGGCGACCTGACCGCCAAGGATCTGGCCGCCTACCGCACCAGGCTCCAGGCACCCAGCAGGACCTCGTACCGCGGGCTCGGCGTCTACTCCATGGCACCGTCCTCCTCCGGCGGCACCACGGTCGGGGAGGCGCTCAACATCCTCGAACGGACCGACCTGTCCAAGGCGAGCAAGGCGCGCTATCTGCACCGCTTCATCGAGGCCAGCCGGATCGCCTTCGCCGACCGGGGGCGGTGGGTGGGCGACCCCGCCTTCGAGGACGTGCCGACGAGGGAACTGCTGTCGCAGCGGTTCGCCGACTCGCGCGAGTGCC
Organism: Streptomyces sp. NPDC096046; assembly: GCF_040303285.1. Lineage (NCBI taxonomy): Bacteria > Bacillati > Actinomycetota > Actinomycetes > Kitasatosporales > Streptomycetaceae > Streptomyces > Streptomyces sp. NPDC096046. The sequence goes on from NZ_JBEOSZ010000033.1 coordinate 44,259, forward strand.
TCATCAAGGACGACGCGGTGCTGACCAGCCCCGTGGCGCCCGGCGATCCGCGTCAGCCGCGGCGCTGCGGCTCCGGCGGCACGGCGGCTCCCACGACGTACGAGGGTGACAGCACCACGCATCTGTCGGTGGCCGACAAATGGGGGAACGTCGTCGCCTACACCCTCACCATCGAGCAGACCGGCGGCAGCGGGATCACCGTCCCCGGGCGGGGATTCATCCTCAACAACGAGCTGACGGACTTCTCCTTCACCCCGGCGAACCCGGCCGTGCACGACCCGAACCTGCCGGGGCCGGGCAAGCGTCCGCGGTCGTCCATGGCGCCGACGATCGTGCTGGACCGGCAGGACAGGCCCGTGGTGGCGCTGGGGTCGCCGGGCGGCGCGACGATCATCACGACCGTGCTGCAGACGCTCACCGGCTTCGTCGACCGGGGGCTGCCGCTGGTCGACGCGATCGCGGCGCCCCGGGCCAGCCAGCGCAACGCCGCGCGGACCGATCTGGAGCCCGGGCTGTACGACAGTGACCTGAGGCAGCGGTTGGAGGCCATCGGGCACTCCTTCAAGGAGAACCCGGAGATCGGCGCGGCCACGGGTGTGCAGCGGCTGCCCGGTGGGAAGTGGCTGGCAGCCGCTGAGACCGCGCGACGGGGCGGAGGGTCGGCGATGGTGGTGTGGCCCGAGCGTTGAGGTGCGGGTGCGGGTGCGGGTGCGGGTGCGGGTGCGGGGTGCCGGTGGGCCGGTGCGCGGGGCTGGTCGCGCCCACGCACCGGCACGCGCACCGCACCCGCACCTCGACGGCCCCGCGCCCCTAAGGGGTCCTTTCACTATGCCCGTCCGGGTCGCGCCGCCTGGCACCGCACCTCGCCGCGTTGCGGAAACGCCCTGGTAGCTCCGCTACGAGGGCTTCCCGGCGCCTTGCGATGCACGGCACCAGACCACGTGCCCTGATCGGACGCTCATAGTGAAAGGACCCCTAAGAGGGCGCTGCCGACCCCTGCGTCTCGAAGGCCAAGTGCCCGTCCTTGACGTCCACTGTCACCCTGCCGCCCTCATCGACCCTGCCGTCCAGCAACAGGCGTGACAGTTCGTTGTCCACCTCGCGCTGGATGGTGCGGCGCAGCGGACGGGCGCCGTACTCCGGCTGGTAGCCGCGGTCGGCCAGCCACTCCACGGCCCGGTCGGTGAAGGTCACCGTGATGCCCTTGCCCCGCACCAGGGAACGGGTGCGGTCCAGCAGGAGGTTGGTGATCCGGCGCAGCTGCTCCGTGGTGAGCTGGCGGAAGACGACGATCTCGTCGATGCGGTTGAGGAACTCGGGGCGGAAGTGCTCACGCAGCGGGCGCAGGATCTGCTCGCGGCGGGCCTCCTCGTCCGCGTCGGCGCCGCCCGCGGCGAAGCCCGTCGTGGCGCCCCGGCGGGTGATCGCCTCGGAGCCGAGGTTGCTCGTCATCACGATGACCGTGTTGCTGAAGTCCACCGTGCGGCCCTGGGAGTCGGTCAACCGACCGTCGTCGAGGACCTGGAGCAGGACGTTGAAGACGTCGGGGTGGGCCTTCTCCACCTCGTCCAGCAGGAGCAGCGAATACGGGTGGCGGCGCACGACCTCCGTCAGCTGGCCCGCCTCCTCGTGGCCGACGTAGCCGGGCGGGGCGCCGACCAGCCGGCTGACGGTGTGGCGCTCCTGGTACTCGCTCATGTCGAGCCGGACCATGCGGTCCTCGCTGCCGAACAGCGCCTCGGCGAGCGCCCGGGCCAGTTCGGTCTTGCCGACGCCCGTCGGGCCGAGGAACAGGAAGCTGCCGATCGGGCGGTCGGGAGCCGCGAGCCCGGCGCGGGAGCGCAGCACCGCGTCCGAGACGACCCGCACGGCCTCGTCCTGGCCGACGACCCGCTGGTGCAGATGTTCCTCCAGACCCAACAGGCGTTCCTTCTCCTCCTGGGTGAGGCTGCTGACCGGGATGCCGGTCTGCCGGGACACCACCTCCGCGATCGCCTCGGCACCGACCACGAGGTCCTGACCCTCGTCGACCTCGCTGTCGCCACCGGCGTCGGTGATCCGCTGCTTCAGCTCCATGATCCGGTCGCGCAGTTGGGTGGCCTGCTCGTACTGCTCGTCCGCGACGGCCTGGTCCTTGTCCCGGGTCAGTTGCTCCAGCTCCCGCTCCAGGGCCCGTACGTCCGTGCCCTTGGTCCGGGCCCGCAACCGCACCCGGGCACCGGCCTGGTCGATCAGGTCGATCGCCTTGTCGGGCAGGCGGCGGTCGGTGAGGTAGCGGTCCGACAGCTCCACGGCCGCGACCAGGGCCTCGTCGGTGTAGCGGACCTGGTGGTGGGCCTCGTAGCGGTCCTGGAGGCCGCGCAGGATCTCGATCGCGTCCGCAGGGGTCGGCTCCGGCACCATGATCGGCTGGAAGCGGCGGGCCAGCGCCGCGTCCTTCTCGATGCGGCGGTACTCCACCAGTGTGGTGGCGCCCACGATGTGCAGCTCGCCCCGGGCGAGAGCCGGCTTGAGGATGTTGCCGGCGTCCATCGAGCTGCCGTCGCCGCCACCGGAGCCGGCGCCCACGACCGTGTGCAACTCGTCGATGAAGATGATCAACTGGTCGGAGTGGGCGCGGATCTCGCCCACGATGTTGTTCATCCGCTCCTCGAAGTCACCCCGGTAGCGGGTGCCCGCGACCACGCCCGTGAGGTCCAGGGCGACCACCCGGCGCCCGAGCAGCACATCGGGCACGTCCGCCTCGGAGATGCGCTGCGCCAGCCCCTCCACGATGGCCGTCTTGCCGACCCCCGCGTCACCGATCAGCACCGGGTTGTTCTTGCCGCGGCGCGAGAGGACCTCGACGGTCTGCTCGATCTCCTGGTCCCGGCCGATCACCGGGTCGATCCGGCCCTGCCGGGCCAGCTCGGTGAGGTCGCGGCCGTACTTGTCGAGGGTCGGCGTGTTCGTCGGACGCGGGCGCTCGGATGGGGCAACCTCCGGTGCCTCGGGCGGTTCGGAGGGGGCGAAGCGGGCGGCGTTGAGGATGTGCCCGGCGGCCGAGTCGGGGTTCGACGCCAGGGCGCTCAGCACGTGCTCCGGGCCGATGTAGCCGTAGCCGCGTGCCCGGGCCATGTCGTGCGCGTCGAGCAGGGCCCGCTTCGCGGCCGGGGTGAGGGAGAGCGCGGTGGGCGGCGGGGCGTCGTCCGGCGTGTGCTGGGCGGGTCCCGACCGGTCGTCGATCTGCGACGCCAGCGAGTCGGGGTTGGCGCCGGCCTTGCTGAGCAGGGTGCGGGTGGGCTCGGTGGCGAGCGCCGCCCGCAGCAGGTGCTGGGTGTCGAGGTCCCGGCTGCCGTGCTCGGCGGCGTACTGGGCGGCGCCGCGGACGAGCTCCCGGGCCGGCTGACTGAGCAGCCGCCCGAGATCGATCTGCCGGGGACCTGGACGCGGTCCGCCGAAGAAGCGTGCGAGGAATTCTCCGAAGGGGTCCGAGCCGTAGCCCTCCGGGCTGGTGAAGCCGCTGCTCATGGGCCTTCCGTTCCCGGCGTCCCCGGCGCGCGGGCGGGGGACGCCCTCGCTGGTCGACGTGCCGGGGTCGGGTAACCCGGGTGGCAGCCGGTTACACCTGGGGCGCGCTCGTAGAACACCTTCGCACGATCGTGGGCGAGGGGCACCTTCAGGGCATACCAGGAGGAAAGGGAGGTGTGACGGGCTTCAGCGCGCCGTCAGGACCCTCGGCCCCGAATCCGTGATCGCCACCGTGTGCTCCGCGTGAGCGGCGCGGGAACCGTCGTTCGTCTTCAGGGTCCAGCCGTCGGAGGCCGCGTGGTAGTCGTCCGTGCCGCCCGCGATGACCATGGGCTCGATCGCCAGCACCATGCCGTGCCGCAGCCGCATGCCGCGACCCGGGCGGCCCTCGTTCGGCACCCCGGGGTCCTCGTGCATACGGCGGCCGATGCCATGGCCGCCGAAGCCGTCCGGGATGCCGTAGCCGGCGTCCCGGCACACCGTGCCGATCGCGTGGGCGATGTCGCCGATGCGATGGCCCACGACGGCGGCCTCGATGCCGGCCGCGAGGGCCTGCTCGACGGTGCGGATGAGGCGGAGGTCCGCGACACGCGGGGTGCCCACGACGAAACTCAGCGCGGAGTCGCCGACCCAGCCGCCCAGTTCGGCGCCGAAATCGATGGAGACCAGGTCGCCGTCGCGCAGGCGGTAGCGGGTCGGGACGCCGTGCACGATCGCGTCGTTGACCGAGACGCACAGGACGGCGGGGAAGGGGGTCGGCGCGAAGGGCGGCCGGTAACCGAGGAAGGGCGAGGTCGCGCCCGCCTCGCGCAGGACGTCGTGCGCCACCTCGTCCAGTTCCAGCAGGGAGACGCCCACGGCGGCGGCCTTCCGGGCGGCCGTCAGGGCGCGGGCGACGACCTGGCCCGCCTCGTACATCGCGTCGATCGAAGTGTCTGTCTTGAGCTCCACCATGCCAATTACTATACCGGTATTAGAATGGGGTCATGGTGCGCACCCCTCTCACCCCAGAAGAGCGCGAACGCGGCGAGCGGCTCGGCCGGTTGCTGCGTGAAGCGCGTGGCTCCCGGAGCATGACGGAGATCGCGGCGAGCGCGGGCATCTCCGCGGAGACCCTCCGGAAGATCGAGACCGGACGGGCCCCGACCCCGGCCTTCTTCACGGTGGCCGCGCTGGCCGGAGTGCTCGGGTTGTCGATGGACGAACTGGCGGGCCAGTGCGTGCTGGTGCCCGTCTGAGACTCCCGCGCCCCGTGTGAAAACTCCCCGTAGCACGTCCGTAACACGACTGGTGTTGCCTACGGGGCGGAGTGCTCCGGTCTCACGGGAGTTGAGCGATGGCGGCGGATCGACTCCCGGCTGAGGTCGGGGAGTTCGCGACCTACCTGAACGGCCTGCTGGCACGCCTCGATCCGTCCGGAGGCTGGTGCGCGGTCTTCTGGCACCGCGACCCGGAGGGCATGCGGGCCTGTCTCGACGGGCGGGAGATGCCGCCGTGGGACGTGGTCGAGTCCCTGCTCCAGGATCTCGCCGGGCGGTACGGCCCCGGAAACGCCGGCCCGGAGCAGGACCGCGCCCGGTCCCTGCACGCCGCGGCGCTCGCCGCGTACGACACCCGGCCCGGGGGTCGCCACGCCCTCGGTGACCGTCTCGACGTCATGCTCCGCGAACAGAAGTATGCCGCGGAACGCCGGGCCGCCCTGGCCCGCCAGCTGACCTCGGCCACGACCCGCTCACAGGCGGACGCCCTCCGCGTGGACCTCGCCTGGGCCCAGGACGACCACGAACGGGCCGCCGCGCGCTGCGCCGAACTCCGCGCGCGGATCGCTCAGGCGGACCGGCCCGAGCAGGGGGTGCCGTCGGGAAGACGGAACGACGCCGACGCGCCGCACGGCGCCGGGGCGGGATCACCCGCCCTGACGCAGCGGCACCGCACGACTCCGGCCTCGACGCCGACCACCACACCCGGCCGGTACGACGCCGTCACCCCGGATGCCGGGCGGCACGCCCTGGGGCGTCCGGGGGCCCGGAGTGGCTCCGTGGAGGCCGTGGAGGGGGTCATCTCCGAGGGGTTTACGGGCCCGGGTGGGGCCGGGGCCGGCGGGCGGCACGTCCCGGGGCGTCCGGATTCCCGAAGCGGCTCCGGGGAGGCCGGAGAAGGGGGCACGCCCGACCCGTTCGCGGGCCCGGGCGGGGCCGGGGTCGACGGATGGCGTGCCCTGCGGCGTCCGGGGGCCCGGAGCGGTTCCGGGGAGGCCGTGGAGGGGGTCATGCCCGAGGAATTCGCGGGCCCGGGCCGGACCGGGGCCGGGGGGTGGGCTCCGCGGGGCGCGGAGCCTCGCAGTGCCCGTGCGGAAACCGTCGCGGGCGGCTCGCCCGACGCGTTCACCGCTGCGGCCGTCCCCGACATGTTCACCGGCCCAGCCCCCGCGGCCCCCACGTCCAGGCAGCGCAAACGCCGTCGTGGCAGCGCCCGTTTCGCCGGCATGGCGGACGAGGGCACCGCACCCGTCACGGTGCCGCCCGCTGTCGGGCCGGCCTTGCCCGCACCCGCCCCCGCGGCCACCGGCCGCACACCGCGGGGTGCGCGCTTCGCCGGGGCCGCCGAGGAGGCGGGGGTCGAGCACCCGGCGCGGGAGGCCGCCCCGGCCGGGGCCGCCGGCCTGGCCGAGGTGGAGAGGACCGTCGACGCGCTGGCCCGGCTGCGGAGCGAGGGGCGCAGTGGGGAGGCCCACGCGCTGCTCGCCGAGGTCGCCTCGTGGGAGCCCGGCCGGTTCCCGCTGCTCGCGCAGGGGCTGCACACCGCCGGGCTGGGCGCCGACTGGCAGACCCTGCTGTGGGAGGCCGCCTCGCTGCCCGCCGGACGGCTGGTCGCCGTCGCCGACGCGCTGGTCGCGGCGGGGCGGCCGGGGGACGGGCGGCAGATGCTCCGGCAGGGGGGCGCCCGGCCGCCGGGCGAGCTCGGGCAGGCCGTCCTCGACCTGGTCGACGAGGAGCGCCACCGCGAGGTGAGGGTGCTGCTCGACGCGTTCGTGCGGGCCCGTACCCCCGAGGAGGCCGCCCGCAGCGCCGAGCCCGGTCCGCGGCGCCTCGTGCCGCTCCTGCTGGAAGCCGCCCAGGGGGTCTCTCAGGAGCGCCACCGGGATGTCGTACACGCCCTGCGCGTCGCCGGATTACCCGCCTGACCGGCGACATCGCGCTCCGGGCGACTCACCCACCGGAGTGCGAATCGCGCAATGCCCCGCGGGTTGGCGACGATGGTCTTGGCAACCCCGTGCCAGAGGCTTACGTTCGTGGCTCTACGCCCGGCTTCTACGGGCGTAGAGGCGCAGACGTCGCGTCGAAGGAGCAGCTCATGGCCAACGTCGTACGTGCCGCCCTGGTCCAGGCCACCTGGACCGGCGACACCGAGTCCATGGTGGCGAAACACGAGGAGCACGCCCGCGAGGCGGCCCGCCGGGGCGCGAAGATCATCGGCTTCCAGGAAGTCTTCAACAGCCCCTACTTCTGTCAGGTCGAGGAACCGGAGCACTACCGCTGGGCCGAACCCGTCCCCGACGGGCCGACCGTGCGGCGCATGCGGGCACTCGCGCGTGAGACCGGCATGGTCATCGTCGCGCCGGTGTTCGAGGCGGAGCAGCCCGGCTTCTACTACAACACCGCGGCCGTGATCGACGCCGACGGCACCTACCTCGGCAAATACCGCAAGCACCACATCCCGCAGCTCAAGGGCTTCCGCGAGAAGTTCTACTTCAAGCCCGGCAACCTCGGCTGGCCCGTCTTCGACACGGCCGTCGGCAAGGTCGGCGTGTACATCTGCTACGACCGCCACTTCCCGGAGGGCTGGCGGCAGCTCGGCCTGGCCGGAGCCCAGCTGGTCTACAACCCCTCGGCCACCCACCGGAGTCTGTCGTCCCACCTGTGGCGGCTGGAGCAGCCCGCGGCAGCCGTCGCCAACGGGTACTACATCGCCGCCATCAACCGCGTCGGGCAGGAGGAGTACGGCGACAACGACTTCTACGGCACGAGCTACTTCGTCGACCCGCGCGGCCAGTTCGTGGGGGACGTCGCCAGCGACAGCCAGGAGGAACTCGTGATCCGGGAACTGGACATCGACCTCATCGAAGAAGTGCGGCAGACGTGGGCCTTCTACCGCGACCGCCGCCCCGATGCCTACGAAGGGCTGGTGAAGCCGTGATCAACGACCTCCTGGGCCGCCACCGGGCCGTGCTCCCCGACTGGCTCGCCCTCTACTACGAGGAGCCCCTCGAGATCACCCACGGCGAGGGCCGCCATGTCTGGGACGCGCAGGGCAACCGCTACCTCGACTTCTTCGGCGGCATCCTCACCACCATGACGGCGCACGCGCTGCCCGAGGTGACCAAGGCGGTGAGCGAGCAGGCCGGGCGGATCATCCACTCCTCGACCCTCTACCTCAACCGCCCGATGGTCGAACTCGCCGAGCGCATCGCCCGGTTGAGCGGCATCCCGGACGCCCGCGTCTTCTTCACCACCTCGGGTACCGAGGCCAACGACACCGCGCTGCTGCTGGCCACGGCGTACCGGCGCAGCAACACCATCCTGGCCATGCGCAACAGCTACCACGGCCGCTCCTTCAGTTCCGTGGGCATCACCGGCAACAGCGGCTGGTCCCCGACCTCGCTCTCCCCGCTCCAGACGCTGTACGTCCACGGCGGCGTGCGCACACGCGGCCCGTTCGCCTCCCTGGGCGACGACGACTTCATCGCGGCCTGTGTCGACGACCTCAAGGACCTGCTCGGCCACACCCGCCCCCCGGCCGCGCTGATCGCCGAACCCGTCCAGGGAGTCGGCGGCTTCACCGCACCACCGGACGGGCTGTACGCGGCGTTCCGCGAGGTGCTGCGCGAACGCGGCATCCTGTGGATCGCCGACGAGGTGCAGACCGGCTGGGGCCGCACCGGTGACCACTTCTGGGGCTGGCAGGCCCACGGCCGCAACGGACCGCCGGACATCATGACCTTCGCCAAGGGCATCGGCAACGGCATGTCCATCGGCGGGGTCGTCGCCCGCTCCGAGATCATGAACTGCCTGGACTCCCACAGCATCTCCACCTTCGGCGGCACCCAGATCACCATGGCGGCGGGCCTCGCCAACCTCACCTACCTGCTGGAGCACGACCTCCAGGGCAACGCCCGGCGCGTCGGCGGCCTGCTCATCGAGCGGCTGCGGTCCGTCGCCGCCCAGGTGCCGGCCGTGCGGGAGGTACGCGGCCGGGGGCTGATGATCGGCGTCGAGATCACCAAGCCCGGGACCGACGACGCCGATCCGCAGACCGCCGCGGCCGTCCTGGAGGCGGCCCGCGAGGGCGGCCTGCTGATCGGCAAGGGCGGCGGGCACAACACCAGTGCGCTGCGCGTCGCCCCGCCGCTGTCCCTCACCGTCGCGGAGGCCGAGGAAGGCGCCGCGATCCTCGAGAACGCTCTGAGGAGCATCCGGTAGCAGTGCGCCGAGCAAGGGACCGCCCATGACCACCATCCTGGATTCCCTGGAACCCGCCCTGTCGGTGCGGCAGATCCTCACCCTGGAGCGGGTGCTCGCCGGGGAGCCCGAGGTGGTGGCCGGCGCGACCCATCTCGACCGGCCGGTGCGCTGGGTGCACGTCGCCGAGGCCGCGGACGTCGGTGTGATGCTCAGCGGCGGCGAGATGGTCCTCACCACCGGAGTCCTGCTCGCCGGCGACGAGGACAAGCAGGCCGAGTACGTCCGGTCCCTGCACCGCGCGGAGGCCGCCGCCGTCGTCCTCGGACTCGGCCGCGCCTTCCCCGCGGCGCCGGACGTGATGCGCCGGGCGGCCGAGCGGTGCGGACTGCCGATGGTCGTCCTGCACCGGCCCTTCCCCTTCGCCGACCTGACCGAGGAGGTTCAGTCGAGGCTCGTACGGCGCAAGTTCGCCGCCGTCAGCCTCTCCGAGACCGTCCGCACCGAACTCACCGCCCTCATCACCGCGGGCGCCCCACTGCAACGCCTGCTCGACGAGGTCGCCCGGCACAGCGCCTGCCCGGTCGTCGTCACCAACCTCGCCCACCGCGTCCTCGGCACGGCGGGGGAGCGGCCCGCCGTGGACGACGTGCTGCGCGACTGGGAACGCATCGCCCGGCAGGCCGGAGGCACCGAGGGCGACGGCTGGATCCGGGCCGAACTGGGCGGGTGCGGGGAACGCTGGGGCCGGATCGTGCTGTGCGGCTACCGGGGCGACACCGCCACCGGACGGCTGCTCGCCGACCGCGCCGCCGAGGCCCTCGTCCTGCACCGCATGCTCGCCGGGGGCGCCGCCTGCTCCTGGGAGGAGCAGTCCGCGCAGAGCCTGCTGACCGACCTGGTCAGCGGTGTCGTACCGGCGCGGAAACTCCTGCCCCGGGCCCGCGCGGCCGGGCTGCCCGTCAACCGGCGCACCTTCGTACCGCTGGTCGTCCGCGACGCCGACCCCGCCCGGCTCGAACGGCTTCTGCGGCTGCTGGGCCTGCCCGGGCTGGTCGCCGAACTCGCCGACGGCGCCACCGCCGTGCTGCTGAGCGTTCCCCGGGACCAGGACGCGGGCGCCCTCGCCGCGCACTTCGCGACCCGGCTGCGCACCGAGCCCGGCCCGGACACCGTCGTGGCGGCGGCCGAGCCCCGGGCCGCCTGGGACGACGTACCCACCGGACTGCGCGAGGCGCAGCACGTCGCGGATGCCGTGGCCGACTCCTCCGCCGTCCTCGACCTCCCCCCGGTCGTGCGCCTGAAGGACGTCCATCTGCGGGGCCTGATCCGGTTGCTGCGCGACGACCCGCATGTGCAGTCCTTCGCGGAGCGGGAGCTGGACGGGCTGCTGCGCGGGACCGAGGAGGACCTGCTGTCGGTCCTGCGCACCTACCTCGCCACCGGCCGCAACAAGTCCCGCACCGCCCAGCTCCACCACGTCTCCCGGCCGGCCCTCTACCGCCGTCTGGAGGCCATACAGGTCCGCCTCGGGGTGGACCTCGACGACTTCGAGCAAGCCGCCTCGGTGCACATCGCACTCCTCGCGCACGACGCGCAACAACAGTGAAACAAGCTCCCACCTGGGAAAACGGCGGTGAAACATGGGCCCACGACAGAGTGACACGGTGGCACGCCGTACGCCCTTCGACGTGACACGCTGCAACTCAAAGACGCCCGCGCGACTTCCTAGGCTCACGGCACACCGAGCGACCGGAGGTCCCGATGAGCCCAGTGATCCGTGCCGCCGTCTTCCAGACCGCCTGGACGGGCGACAAGGAATCGATGATCCAGGTCCACGAGCAGGCGGCCCGCGACGCCGCCGCGCAGGGCGCCCAAGTCCTCTGCTTCCAGGAGCTGTTCTACGGACCGTACTTCTGCCAGGTCCAGGACCCGGCCTTCTACGAGTACGCCGAGCAGATCCCCGAGGGCCCGATCGTCCGCCGCTTCCAGGCCCTCGCGAAGGAACTCCGCATCGTCCTGGTGCTGCCGATGTACGAGGAGGAGCAGCCCGGCGTCCTCTACAACACCGCCGCCGTGATCGACGCGGACGGCTCCTACCTCGGCAAGTACCGCAAGACGCACATCCCACAGGTCAGGGGCTTCTGGGAGAAGTTCTACTTCCGTCCGGGCAACTCCGGCTGGCCGGTCTTCGACACGGCCGTCGGCAAGGTCGGCGTCTACATCTGCTACGACCGGCACTTCCCCGAGGGCTGGCGCGCCCTCGGCCTGGCGGGCGCCGAGATCGTCTTCAACCCCTCGGCCACCTCGCGCGGCCTGTCCGGCTACCTCTGGCAGCTGGAGCAGCCGGCGGCGGCGGTCGCCAACGAGTACTTCGTCGGCGCGATCAACCGGGTCGGGGTCGAGGAGTACGGCGACAACGACTTCTACGGCACCTCGTACTTCGTGGACCCGGAGGCCCAGTTCGTCGGCGAGGTGGCGAGCGACAAGGAGTCCGAACTGGTCGTGCGGGAGCTGGACATGGCCCGACTCCGGGAGGTCCGCGACCGCTGGCAGTTCTACCGGGACCGGGCACCGGGGGCCTACGGACCGCTGACTGCACCTTGAGACGTCCGCGGGGGACGTGCCCTCAGGGGCGCGGGACCGCGTTCGGCATGCGGCCACCGCCGCGTGGGCGCGACCAGTCACCCACCACCCGCACCAACCCACCGCGAGGAGCGACCACGACATGAGCAGCCGTACAGTCATCCGCGGCGGCCTCGTCATCACCGCATCCGACGAGATCCACGCCGACGTCCTGATCGAGGACGGCCGCATCGCCGCCCTCGCCGCCTCCGGCACCCCCGCCGCGCAGACCTTCACCGCGGACCGCACGATCGACGCCACCGGAAAGTACGTCATCCCCGGAGGCGTCGACGCCCACACCCACATGGAGCTGCCCTTCGGCGGCACCTTCGCCTCCGACACCTTCGAGACCGGTACCCGCGCCGCCGCCTGGGGCGGCACGACCACCATCATCGACTTCGCCGTGCAGAGCGTCGGCCGCAGCCTGCGCGAGGGCCTGGACGCCTGGCACGCCAAGGCCGACGGCAACTGCGCGATCGACTACGGCTTCCACATGATCGTCTCCGACGTCAACGAGCACACCCTCAAGGAGATGGACCACCTGGTCGAGGAGGGCGTCACCTCCTTCAAGCAGTTCATGGCCTACCCGGGCGTCTTCTACAGCGACGACGGCCAGATCCTGCGCGCCATGCAGCGCTCCGCCGACAACGGCGGCCTGATCATGATGCACGCCGAGAACGGCATCGCGATCGACGTCCTGGTCGAGCAGGCGCTGGCCCGGGGCGAGACCGACCCCCGCTACCACGGCGAGGTCCGCAAGGCCCTGCTGGAGGCCGAGGCCACCCACCGCGCCATCAAGCTCGCGCAGGTCGCCGGCGCGCCCCTCTACGTCGTGCACGTCTCGGCGACGGAGGCGGTCGCCGAACTGGCCCGGGCCCGCGACGAAGGGCTCAACGTCTTCGGCGAGACCTGCCCGCAGTACCTGTTCCTGTCCACCGACAACCTCGCCGAGCCCGACTTCGAGGGTGCGAAGTACGTGTGCAGCACGCCGCTGAGGCCGAAGGAACACCAGGCCGCCCTGTGGCGGGGCCTGCGGACGAACGACCTCCAGGTGGTCTCCACCGACCACTGCCCGTTCTGCTTCGTCGGCCAGAAGGAACTCGGCCGCGGCGACTTCTCCAAGATCCCCAACGGCCTTCCCGGCGTGGAGAACCGTATGGACCTCCTCCACCAGGCCGTCGTCGACGGGCACATCTCGCGCCGCCGCTGGATCGAGATCGCCTGCGCCACCCCGGCCCGGATGTTCGGCCTGTACCCGAAGAAGGGCACCCTCGCGCCGGGCGCCGACGCCGACGTCGTCGTCTACGACCCGCACGCCGAGCAGGTCATGTCGGCCGAGACGCACCACATGAACGTCGACTACTCGGCGTACGAGGGCAAACGCACCACCGGCCGGGTGGAGACGGTCCTCTCGCGCGGCGAACCCGTCATCACCGAGCGGGAGTACACCGGCCACGCCGGACACGGCGTCTTCACCCCGCGATCCACCTGTCAGTACCTCAACTAGGAGTGGTGCAGATGGACTTCGGACTCGTCCTGCAGGCGGACCCGCCGGCCTCCCGGGTGATCAGCCTGATGAAGCGGGCGGAACGCAACGGCTTCACGCACGGCTGGACCTTCGACTCCGCCGTGCTGTGGCAGGAACCGTTCGTGATCTACAGCCAGATCCTGGCCAACACGACGAAACTGAAGGTCGGGCCGATGGTGACCAACCCGGGCACCCGCACCTGGGAGGTCACCGCCTCCACCTTCGCCACCCTCAACGACATGTTCGGCAACCGCACGGTCTGCGGCATCGGCCGCGGCGACTCCGCCATGCGCGTGGCCGGCCGCAAGCCCAACACCCTGGCCCGGATCAGCGAGGCCATGAAGGTCATCCGGGACCTCGCCGGCGGACGGGAGGCCGACCTCGGCGGCGGCACCGTCGTCCGGTTCCCGTGGATCAAGCCGGACGCCGAACTGCCCGTCTGGATGGCCGCCTACGGCCCCAAGGCCCTGAAGATGGCCGGTGAGGAGGCGGACGGGTTCATCCTCCAGCTGGCCGACCTGTACCTCACCGAGTACATGGTCAAGGCCGTGAAGGACGCTGCCGTCGCCGCCGGCCGGGACCCCGGAGAGGTGACCATCTGCGTGGCGGCCCCGGCTTATGTCACCGAGGACGACTCGCCCGAGGCACTCGCCCACGCGCGCGAGCAGTGCCGCTGGTTCGGCGGCATGGTCGGCAACCACGTCGCCGACCTCGTCACCAAGTACGGCGAGCACTCCGCCCAGGTGCCCGACGAACTCACCGAGTACATCAAGGCCCGCGAGGGCTACGACTACTCCCACCACGGGCGCAGCGGCAACCCCGACGCCCAGTTCGTGCCCGACGAGATCGTCGAGCGGTTCTGCCTGATCGGCCCGGTCGAGAAGCACATCGAGAAACTGGAGGCGCTGCGCGCGCTCGGCGTGGACCAGTTCGCCGTCTACGACATGCACGACGCGCAGGAGGCCGTGATCGAGGCCTACGGAGCACGGGTGATCCCGGCCGTCAACGGCTGACCTCCGCCGCACCTCCCCCTGTGAACTCCCCCTTCCCAGCGGCTCGGGAAGGGGGCCCAGGACGCATACCGACGCACCCGGAGCGCACCCCCCCATCGGCGCCACCGCACGGCCTTTCCCGTCCCGTCTCCCCTGATTGGCCCGGCCCATGACCGATACCGCTCCCACCGCCCCACCGCCGCCCACCCAAGTCACCCTCACCGACGGCCGGGTGGAGATCGCCCCCGGCGCTCCCGCACCGACCGGCCCCTACGCCAACGACGACCTGCTGCCGGTACCGGTCGAGAAGCGCACCTGGACCACCTACAACTTCTCCGCGCTGTGGGTCGGCATGGCCCACAACACGGCCTCCTGGACCCTGGCCTCCGGGCTCATCGCCGTCGGCATGGACTGGAAGCAGGCGGTGCTCACCATCGCCCTGGCCAATGTGATCGTGCTGATACCGATGCTGCTCACCGGGCACGCCGGGCCGAAGTACGGCATACCCTTCCCGGTCTTCGCCCGAGCCTCCTTCGGCATCCGCGGCGCCAACCTGCCCGCGGTCGTACGGGCGTTGGTGGCGTGCGGCTGGTTCGGCATCCAGACCTGGATCGGCGGTGAGGCCATCTACTTCCTGGCCGGCAAGCTCATCGGCACCGGCTGGACGGACGCCGCGAAGGTCGGCGGCCATGCCTGGACCATGTGGCTGTCGTTCGCGATCTTCTGGGCGCTGCAGGTCGTCATCATCTACCGGGGCATGGAGACCCTCCGCCGCTTCGAGAACTGGGCGGCGCCCTTCGTGCTCGTCGGCGCGTTCGTGATGCTGTGGTGGATGAGCGACAAGGCGGGCGGCTTCGGCCCGCTGTTCGACCAGCCGTCGAAGCTCGGCTGGGGCCCCGACTTCTGGAAGCTGTTCGCCCCCGCCCTCATGGGCATGATCGGCTTCTGGTCCACGCTGTCGCTGAACATCCCCGACTTCACCCGTTACGGCAGGAGCCAGAAGGCCCAGACCTGGGGCCAGGCGCTCGGCCTGCCGACCACCATGACCCTCTTCGCCTTCCTGTCGGTGATGGTCACCTCCGGCAGCCAGGCCGTCTACGGCGAGGCCATCTGGGACCCGGTCCAGCTCGCCGCCAAGACCGACAGCACGGTGGGCCTGTTGTTCGCGCTGGTCACCGTCCTGGTCGCGACCCTCTCCGTCAACGTCGCGGCCAACCTGGTCTCTCCGGCGTTCGACTTCTCCAACATCGCGCCCCGCAGGATCAGTTTCCGGGCCGGAGCCCTCGCCACCTGCGTCCTCGGGGTGCTGATCTTCCCGTGGAAGCTGTACTCCGACCCGGAGGGCTACATCTTCACCTGGCTCGGCCTGGTCGGCGGACTGCTCGGCACCGTCGCGGGCATCCTCATCGCCGACTACTGGATCCTGCGCCGCTCCCGGCTCGACCTGGCGGACCTGTACCGCCCGGGCGGCCGCTACTGGTACGACGGCGGCTGGAACTGGCGAGCCGTCGCCGCCTTCGTGGTCGGCGGTGTCCTCGCCGTCGGCGGCGCGAGCTTCAAACCGCTGATCGACGGCCGTCCGATCCCGGCGCTGGCCGATCTGGCCGACTACGGCTGGGCGGTGGGCCTGGGCACCTCGATGGTGCTGTACCTGCTGCTGATGGCCCTGCGAGGCCGTGACCGCACGGCCGTCTGACCCGGACCGGTGCTGGAGGGCGGCGATCAGCCCTCGTCGGCCTCCAGCGCGGCCACCGCTTCCTTCGCGGCCTTGATGGCGCCCTTGTTGATCGTGTCCGTACCGGGCGCCTTCTTCGACTCGAAGTCACTGCCGTTGTAGGTGATCGTCACCAGCGCGTTGGAGGCGCGGGCGATCACGACGCCCTCGCGGGTCTCCTGCTTGTCCTCGGTGGTGAGGGTCACTACGGAGTAGGCGCTGTCACCCAGACCGGGCACGGCCCCGCCACCGCTCTTCCTGCCCGTGTGCTCCTGGTACGCCTTCTGTGCCGCCTCGTCCGACTCCATGACCTCGTAGGACACGTCGAGCCAGCGGTAGTCGTAGCCCTTGAGCGCGTTCCAGGAGCAGGTGCGGCGCAGCTTCGTGTCCGTGGACGGTATCTCCTTGCCGCGCGCCTTGGCGCCCGGCACCAGCGACTCGATCGTCTTCTCGGCGACGCTGTCGCACGGGGCGGGCGCGGCCGAGTACGCCTTGGACACCGTCGCCGTCGCCGTGGACGGGGCGGACGCGGCCCGGGTCTCGGTCTTCTCTTCGGCCGGCTTGTGCGCGGCGGCCTGTGGCGCGGCGAGCGGACCGGACGACAACGCCCAGCCCGCCGCGGCGAGCACCACCACCGGGGACAGACGGGCGGTCAGGGCCAAGGGAAGAGGTAGAGAACGCACGGCGCCCTTCTCGTGGGGGACGACGGTGCGGAACGGGTCCGCACGGCGGACGGGACGACAGTGTCACATGAGTGTCTGTGGTGCGGAAGTGCGAACTCGCTCCGTGGCCGCGCGGTGACGGGGCCCACTGTCCACCGCCCGGATCTCGGCTGGTTCAACGGCCGGTGAGTGGTTTGCGGCAGGTGCGTGTGTAGCCGGGGGTTTGCGGTGCTTCCTGTCGACAAGTGCCCGCCCACCTGCGATCTCCGGGTACCGGCCTGGTCCGCCTCGCCGGCCCGCTCAGCCGAAGCCTGGCCGATTTCCACGCTCAGGCCTGTGAGCTGGGGGCGTCATCACAGGCCGCGTCGGACGTCGGTGTCGGGAATGGCGGGATCTTCGGTCCTGGTCAGCGGGCTCTCGAACGTGGCTCCGGGAAGGCCCGATGCCTGGGCGCGCTCCACGTGGCAGACGAGGGAAGGGTAGGACACCTTGCTGTAGACGAGTTCCGACAAGCGTGTACTCGACGACGGCTGGTGAGTACTGCGTGTCGGTGAAGGTGTGTTGTCGCGAACGCTGGCGTACTTACCGTCGTCGCGAGGTACCTGGCGTCGATAGACTGTCGCCTCCCGAATTGCAGGGCGGACCGAGATGGCCATGCACCGAAGAGCCGTACTCTCCAGTGTCGTTGTCGGAGCGGTGACCGCGTGTCTGTCGATCCTTTCGGCGACTGCGAGCCAGGACGCTCCTGACAGAGACGGGCAAGGAGGTCGGTTCGAGGTGACAGACGGCCAGGGGCGCACTCCCTCGGCCAACCCTCGCACCGCCCGGGAGCGCGAAGCCTGGACTCAGGACGAGACACCCGAACAGGCGCGGAGGCGAATCGATTACCTCCAAAGTCTTGAGTCGAGTCGCCCAAGCGGCAGCCGCCACTGAGGTTCGACTCGTGATGTCGTGCTGTTGCTCAGGTGGTTCACCTGCGCTGAGCGCTCATCGTCGGGCCGGTACACCTGGACAGCGAGATGAAAGGCCCTATGTTCACCACCCGCCCCACCCTTCAGGGCACCTTCGGCATGGTGTCCTCCACCCACTGGCTCGCCTCGCAGTCGGCGATGGCCGTGCTGGAGGACGGCGGCAACGCCTACGACGCGGCCGTGGCGGGTGCGTTCGTGCTGCACGTCGTCGAGCCGCACCTCAACGGCCCGGCCGGGGAGGTGCCGATCCTGCTCGCCCCGGCCGGCGGTGAGGTACGGGTGCTGTGCGGGCAGGGCGTCGCACCGGCCGGGGCGAGCGTCGCCCACTACCGTGGCCTCGGCCTGGACCTCGTCCCCGGCACCGGGCCGCTCGCCGCCGCCGTGCCGGGCGCGTTCGACGCCTGGATGCTGCTGCTGCGCGACCACGGCACCAAGTCCCTCGACGACGTCCTCAAGTACGCCATCGGGTACGCCGGGCACGGCCACGCGCCCGTGGAACGCGTCGGCGAGACCGTCGAGACGGTGCGCGAGCTGTTCGAGACGGAGTGGACCTCGTCCGCGGAGGTCTACCTGCCCGGCGGCAAGGCGCCCCGCCCCGGTGAGCTTTTCACCAACCCCGCACTCGCCGCCACGTGGAAGCGCCTGCTCGCCGAGACCGCCGGAGCAGGGGACCGGGAGGCGCGCATCGAGGCCGCGCGGGAGGTGTGGCGCACCGGGTTCATCGCCGACGCCCTCGTCCGCCAGGCCGGGCGTCCCACGAGGGACACCAGCGGAGAACGCCACACCGCAACCCTCACGGCCGCCGATCTCGCCGCCTGGTCCGCGACCTACGAGACGCCGGCGACGTACGACTGGAACGGCTGGACCCTGTGCAAGCCGGGCCCCTGGAGCCAGGGCCCGGTCCTCCTCCAGCAACTCGCCCTGCTCCCGCCCGAACCGCCCCGCTACGGCTCGGCCGACTACGTCCACCTCCTGGTGGAGAACTGCAAGCTCGCCATGGCGGACCGGGAGGCCTGGTACGGCGACGCCGCCGACGTGCCGCTCGACGACCTGCTGTCCGACGCGTACAACACGGCCCGCCGCGCCCTCGTCGGCGAGCGGGCCGAGCACGACCTGCGGCCCGGCAGCCCCGGCGGACGCACCCCGCGGCTGTGCGCGCATGCACGCGTGGCGGCCGCCGCCCAGGAAGGCTACGACGCCCTGGGCGTCGGCGAACCGACCCTCGCCAAGAGCCCGGCGTCCCCCGTGCCGGGCGAACCTGAGGTCCTCGCCGACGGGACCACCCGCGGCGACACCTGCCACCTCGATGTCGTCGACCGCTGGGGCAACATGGTCTCGGCCACGCCAAGCGGCGGCTGGCTCCAGTCCAACCCCGTCGTGCCCGAACTCGGCTTCCCGCTCGGCACCCGGCTCCAGATGACGTGGCTGGAGGAGGGACTGCCCAACTCCCTCACCCCCGGCCGGCGCCCCCGCACCACCCTGACGCCCTCCCTCGCCCTGCGCGACGGCGTGCCCGTCATGGCGTTCGGCACGCCCGGCGGCGACCAGCAGGACCAGTGGCAGCTGCACTTCTTCCTCGCGGTCGCCCTGCGCGCCCCCGTGCGCGGCGGTCTCGACCTCCAGGGCGCGATCGACGCCCCGAACTGGCACAACGACAGCTTCCCCGGCTCTTTCTACCCGCGCGGCATGCGCCCGGGCAGTGTGACCGTGGAGTCCCGCACCGATCCGGCCGTCGTGGAGGAGCTGCGGCGGCGCGGCCACGACGTGACCGTCGGCGGGCCATGGTCGGAGGGCCGGCTGTGCGCGGTCGCACGGGATCCGGAGACCGGTGTGTTGTCGGGGGCGGCGAATCCGCGCGGGATGCAGGGGTACGCGGTGGGCCGGTGATCCGCTGTTCATCGCGATGCCACCCGGAGTGCACCCGGCGGGGGCGCCTTGTCAGTGACACGTGTTGTCATGGAGGGGTGATCGATACGAACGAAACCATCGAAGAGTTTCTCGCAGAGCACGCCCCCGACGTCGAAGAGGCGATCCGCAAGGCGGCCGCCGGCGAGATCATGCCGCGCTGGCGCCGGCTCGCCGCGCACGAGGTGGACCAGAAGAGCGGCCCGCACGACCTGGTGACCGACGCCGACCGCAAGGCCGAGCTGTTCCTGACCGAGGCGCTGGCCGCCCTGCTGCCCGGCTCGGTCGTGGTTGGAGAGGAGGCGGTCCACGCCAATCCGGCGTCGTACGAGGCGATAGGCGGCGACGTCCCGGTCTGGATCGTCGACCCCGTCGACGGCACCCGGCAGTTCGTGCGGGGCGAGGCCGGGTTCTGCACCCTGGTCGCGCTGGCCGTCGGCGGCACCCTGCTCGCGTCCTGGACGTACGCGCCCGCCCGTGACCGGCTCGCCACCGCCCAGCGGGGCAAGGGCGCCTACCTCGACGGGCAGCGGCTGTTCGCCGGTGTGCCCGAGCCCGGCCGGGACCTGCGCGTGGCCACCTCCCACCCGGACTACACGACGGAGGAGGAGAAGCACGCCCTGCTCCACCTGCGCACGGACGGTGTGGAACCGCGCCCGTGCGGCTCGGCCGGTCTGGAGTACCTCGCCGTCGCACGCGGCGAGTTGGACGCCGTCGCGTTCTCCTGGGAAGCCGCCTGGGACCACGCGGCCGGTCTGCTCCTGGTCGAGGAGGCCGGCGGCGTGCACCTGACCCGCGCGGGTGAGCCGTTCCGCATCACGGGCGGCAATGTCCTGCCCTTCACCGCGGCCCGCGACGCGGCCACGGCCCGCAGGCTGGTGGGGCTGCTCTCGGGCGGGGCCTGAGCGCCGGAACCGTCGCCTGCCGCGCACGGCCGATCACTCACCGTGCGCACGGGACGGTTCCGGCCGCCGCTCAGCGGCCTTCCACAGCGGACATCACCCGCGACCGGTGACGGGCAGTCCCCGGGCATATCCTGATCCTCAGTGGCCGTCGGCTGACGAAGGGGTCCCAAGGTGCCGTCGATGCTCGATGCCGTCGTAGTGGGTGCGGGGCCGAACGGACTGACCGCGGCCGTGGAGCTGGCCCGCCGGGGCTTCTCCGTCGCCGTCTTCGAGGCCCGGGGCACCGTGGGCGGCGGAGCCCGCACAGAGGAGCTCACCCTCCCCGGCTTCCGGCACGACCCGTGCTCCGCGGCCCACCCGCTGGCCATCAACTCCCCGGCGTTCCGCGCCCTGCCGCTCGAACGCTACGGCCTGGAATGGCTGCACGCCGAGCTGCCCATGGCGCATCCCTTCCCGGACGGCACGGCGGCCGTGCTGGCCCGGACGGTCGGCGAGACGGCCGCCTCCTTCGGCCCGCGCGACGCCGGCGCGTACCGCAAGCTCGTCGCGCCCTTCCTGCCCAGGTGGGACACCCTCGCCCGGGACTTCATGTCCCTGCCGCTGACCGCGCTGCCCCGCGATCCGGTCACCCTCGCCCGCTTCGGCCTGGCCGGGCTGCCCCCCTCGACGCTCCTGATGCGCCGCTTCCGCGACGAACCGGCCAAGGCCCTGTTCTCCGGGCTCGTCGCCCATGTCATGGCACCGCTCGGCGGCTTCGCCACCGGCGCCGTCGGCCTGGTCTTCGCCCTCGCGGCGCACGCCCGCGGCTGGCCCGTCGCCCGCGGCGGCTCCCAGTCCCTCTCCGACGCCCTCGCCGCCTACCTGCGCGACCTCGGCGGCAGCGTCCACACCGACTACGAGGTCAAGCGCCTCGACGACCTGCCGCCGGCCCGCGCGTACGTCTTCGACACCTCGCCCACCGCCCTGGCCCGCATCGCCGGCTTCGGCACCCACTACGCCGGCTATCGCTACGGACCGGGCGTCTTCAAGATCGACTACGCGCTGGACGGCCCCGTGCCCTGGACCGCGAAGGAGGCCCGTGCCGCCGGCACGGTGCAGATCGGCGCGAGCAGCGCGGAGATCGGCGCGGCCCTGCGCGCGGCGTCCCGGGAGGGCCGGGCCCCCGACAAGCCGTTCCTGATCACGGTGCAGCCGAGCGTCGTCGACCCCACCCGGGCTCCGGCGGGCAAACACGTCTTCTGGGCCTACGGGCACGTCCCGAACGGCTGGACCGGTGACCTCACCGATGCCGTCGAGCGCCAACTGGAGCGTTTCGCGCCGGGGTTCCGCGACCGCGTCCTGGCCCGTGCCACGGCGGGCCCGCCCGAACTCGCCGCCCGCAACGCCAACTACGTGGGCGGGGACATCGCCTGCGGCGCGGCCTCCGGCCTGCAGCTCCTGCTGCGCCCGAAGCTCACCCTGTTCCCGTACCACACCCCCCATCCGGCCGTGTTCATCTGCTCCTCGGCGACCCCGCCGGGCCCCGGAGTGCACGGCATGTCGGGGCACAACGCGGCCAGGGCCGTGTGGAAGCGACTGAGGCAGATATGACGGCCATCGAACTGGTCCAGGGCGACATCACCCGCGAGAGCGCCGACGCGATCGTCAACGCGGCCAACTCGTCACTGCTGGGCGGGGGAGGGGTCGACGGGGCGATCCACCGCCGCGGGGGCCCGGCCATTCTGGAGGACTGCCGCAGGCTTCGTGCCGCGCACCTCGGCAAGGGCCTGCCCACCGGTCAGGCTGTCGCCACCACCGCGGGCGACCTGGACGCCCGCTGGGTGATCCACACGGTCGGCCCGGTGTTCAGCACGACCGAGGACCGCTCCGGCCTCCTCGCCTCGTGCTACCGCGAGTCGCTCCGCGTCGCCGCCGAACTCGGCGCCCGTAGCGTCGCGTTCCCCGCGATCTCCACCGGCGTCTACGGATGGCCGATGGACGACGGCGCCCGGATCGCGGTCGGGACCGTGCGGGCGGCGGACACGACGGTCGAGGAGGTCCGGTTCGTCCTCTTCGACGAGCGGGCGTACGAGGCGTTCGCCGCCCGGCTCCACTGACGGCCCGGGACGGCAGGGTTCCGCGGCCTCTCCGCGCGCCTCTCGGGGCAGGGCCTCCTCAGACGGGCTCGGGCTCGAAGTGCCACAGCAGGTCCCGGCCGGGCTGGACGACGCCGTAGGTGCTCTCCGGTACGGCGTTCCAGACGCCCGGCAGATCGCCCAGCGGCTCGGACACGACCAGCCGTGTCTCGTCGGAGACGTGGTTCAGGAAGCCCAGGTCCGGGTGGAGGGCGCGTATGTCCTCCACCCGGCTGCTGTAGTACAGCGACCGCGAGGTCCCCGCGCTGGAGTACCGGAAGAACCACAGCCGTTCCCCGTCGGTCACCGCGACCGTCATCTGGAGCGGCTGCGGCACCCCGTGCTCGCGGCCCAGCCGCTCGATGAGCCCCGTCATCCGGGCCACCGCGCCCGGCGGGTCGCCGTCCAGCCCGAGGGTGAGCGCCATGTGGAACATCACCTCGGAGTCCGTCGTGCCCTCCAGCGACGGGAACAGCCCCGGGTCCACGGTGAGCATGAGATCCCGGCGCAGGTCGAAGTAGCCGTCGATCGCCCCGTTGTGCATCCACATCCACCGCCCGTGGCGGAATGGATGGCAGTTCGTCTGCTGCACGGCCGAGCCGGTGGAGGCACGCACATGGGCGAAGAACAGCGACGAGCGGACGTGGTCGGCGATCTCCCGCAGGTTGCGGTTGCTCCAGGCCGGGCCCGTGTCGCGGATGACGGCGGGGGTGCGCAGGTGCCAGGCGTACCAGCCCACGCCGAAACCGTCTCCGTTGGTGGTCTCGACGCCCATCCGCGCGTGGAGACTCTGGTCGATCAGCGAGTGCTCCGGGCGGTAGAGGACGTCGTCGAGCAGCACGGGAGTGCCCGAGTAGGCGAGCCAGCGGCACATGGCCGGTACCCCCGTTCCGAGCCGCCCGGCCGAGCCGCACGGCTCTGTAGGTGGTGTGCGTGCCCCCAGAGAACAATGACCGGGGCCGGGGCGCATCGCCCGTGACGGGTGGTTGTGGGGCCTGGGTCGCCTCGTCCGGGGTGGCCGGGCATCTGGCCGGTGTGGCGATGGGCCTGCCCGGGTGGGAGGCCCTCGGCTGTCTGGTGGTCATCGCCCGCCTGCCGGCGGCTCTGCCCGGGGTGTTGCCCGCATGGCGGGTGGTTGTGGGGCCTGGGTCGCCTCGTCCGGGGTGGCCGGGCATCTGGCCGGTGTGGCGATGGGCCTGCCCGGGTGGGAGGCCCTCGGCTGTCT
>NZ_JBEOSZ010000033.1:67965-86407 GCF_040303285.1 Streptomyces sp. NPDC096046
TCTGGTGGTGATCGACCAGGGGGCGGCGGGCCATGGGAGGGGCGCATCGCCCGCATGGCGGGTGGTTGTGGGGCCGGGGGCGCCCTGTCCGGGGTGGCCGGGCATCTGGCCGGTGCGGCGATGGGCCTGCCCGGGTGGGAGGCCCTCGGCCACCTGGTGGTGATCGACCACGGGGCGGTGATTGCCACCTGGTGGTGATCGATCACCTGACGGCCGGGCCCTGCCCGGGGCGGGGCCCAGTGCTCCGGCGTGGTTGCCGCAGCGACCCGGCAGCCGCGCGGAAGGGCCGGACGCTCACTCCGTCGTGGCGTGCACCCGGCCTGAGCGGGCCGCCTCGCCGAGCGCTTGGTGATCCCGCTCGTTCTGATCGGCGTACGCCTGCGCGAACACGGTCAACGCCCGGTCGAAGCGGTCGCCGCCGCCCAGGTAGGCCGCGATGGCGATGGGGTCACCGGAGCGGGCGTGGGCGCGTGCCAGGCTCGCCCCGCACAACTGCGCGAACAGCCGGAGCAGGCCGGGGTCCATGGTCTCCGGCCGGGCGATGCCCTTCCAGTCCCGCAACTGCCGCACGTAGAAGTCCCGCTCCTGTCCGTCCAGCCCCACCGCGTGGGTCCAGCCCAGCAGGATGTCGCTGGTCGTCTGGATCAGCCGCTGGCCGGCCACCACGCGCCGGCCCTGGTTGTCCCAGCGGTCGCCGACACCGTGGGCGGCGAGGACGGACTCCTGTGCCTCCTTGGCCTGGAGCAGCAGGGGATCGTCGTCGTCCCGGCCCAGCAGCAGCACGATCCAGCAGCGGGTGCCGACACTGCCGACCCCGACCACCTTGCGGGCGATGTCCACCAGGCGGTAGTGGCGCAGCAGGTGCCGACGCTCCGACGACAGGGTCCGTGCGTAGCCCTCCAGGACGGCGCGCAGTTCCTGCCCCTGGCCGTGCGGCGAGGCGTCGGTCACCAGGTCCCGCAGGGGGGTGATCAGCGGTGGGTTCGGAGTGATCCGCCGCCCCTCGGCCGTGGCCCGGGTGAGCTTCGCATAAGCCTGCAAACCGGTGCGTGTCCGGGCGCTCGCCGTGGCCTTCTCGGTGCGGCGCCGGGCCTCCTTGGACAGCGACGCGGCCATCAGCTCCCGCAGCCGGTCGGCGTCGTCCTGGGCGTACCAGATGTCGAGGGTGCGCATCCCGGCGAATTCCCGCATCCGGCGCCGGTAGGCCCGGACGCACGCCTCCACCGCGCTGTGCTGCTCCGCCGCCGAGAAGCCGTTGGCCCGGCCCGCGATCACGAACCCGGCCGCGAGCCGTTTGACGTCCCACTCGAACGGGCCGGCCAGCGTCTCGTCGAAGTCGTTGATGTCGAAGACCAGATGGCGCTCCGGCGAAGCCAGCAGCCGGAAGTTCAGCGGATGGGCGTCCCCGCACAGCTGCACCCGCAGCCCGGTGTCCGTGGTGGCCCCGAGGTCCGCCGCCATGACCGCCGCCGCGCCGCGATAGAAGCGGAACGGGGACTCGAGCATGCGGCCGTAGCGGATCGGCACCAACTCCGGTACACGGGTGGCCGACTGGCGCTGCACCACCTCGACCGGGTCGAACCGGTCCGGCCCCGCCTCGAACCCGGCGTGGGCCGAGCGCGGGACCCGCCGCCGTGCGCGCCGGCCCGCGGCCGCTCGCTCGGCCGGTGACACGAAGGTCGCGAAGGGGCCCGGTACGGTCATGGCTCAGCGCTCCGGCCGTGAGGGGAAGTCGTCCGAGGGCTCCCGGCCCTGCCGGCGCAGTCCCGCCTGCACCGCGCCGGTGAGGATCCGTGCCGCCACGCCCACCAGCAGCAGCCCGCCCGCCATCTGCGTCATCGTCAGCGTCCGTCCGGTCTGGGAACGGGCCACGATGTCGCCGTAGCCCACGGTGGTGAAGGTGGTCAGCGTGAAGTACAGGGAGTCCGTCTTGGTCAGCGGCTCGCTGAACGAGCCCGGGGTGGAGTGCTCCAGCAGGAAGTAGGCGCCCGCGAAGAGCAGCAGGAACAGCGCCAGCGTCGTGCTCAGCGCCTCGACCGCCTTCAGCCGGGGGTAGGGCGAGGCGACGATGGCCCGCACCTCCCACCAGAAGACCACGACCACCAGCAGCAGACCGCACCCCAGCAGCACCGAGTCGCCTCCCGTGCCGCGTCCGTCCAGGGGCAGCACGTAGTAGACGGTGACGAGCCCGGCCGCGATGAGCGCGGCCCGCACGAGGGCCGAGACCGCCGCGCGCCGCCGACGCCCCGGCCGCCGCCGGTGCGGTGTCCGTGCCGCATCGTCCATCGCCGTGTCCCTCGGTCTCGGTCTGGCCCCCGAAACCCCACGAGGCCATGCCCACCACCTCAGCGCCCTCACGCCGCACACGGATCACCCGCCACGGGTGAGGCGGGCCCGGCCCGGCCCCGGGCAGGCTGAGGTCCATGGGGACGGTCGGCCGGCCTGCCCCGGGACGGAGGACCGACATGGACGCGCAGACCTACCTGGCGTACGACTTTCCGCTGCTGAGTGCCTTCTGGTCGATGCTGTGGTTCTTCCTCTGGATCATGTGGTTCGTCCTGCTCTTCCGGGTGGTCCTCGACATCTTCCGCGACGATTCCCTGGGCGGCGGGGCCAAGGCCGGCTGGCTGGTCCTCTGTGTCGTCCTGCCCTTCCTGGGCGTGTTCCTCTACGTCCTCGCCCGCGGCCGGAACATGGGCCGCCGGGAGACGGACCGGGCCCGCGCTCAGCAGCAGGCCCTCGACAGCTACATCAGGGAGACCGTCCGGGGCGGCGACTCCCGGCCCGGCAGCGTCGACGAACTCGCCAGGCTGTCCGACATCCGCTCCCGCGGCGACATCACGGACGAGGAGTTCCGCAGGGCGAAGGAGCTGGTACTGAGCGGCTCCGCGGCATCGGGCGCCTCGACTCCCGGTAACCCCACCTCCGGTCGCTGACCGCGCCGGACCCAGCAGAAGCGAGGTAACAGATGGCCGCCACACACCCTACGCACGGGCGCACGACAGCGAAGCAGGGTCTGGCCACCGGCCTGATGGTCTTCGCGGCCGTCATGCTGATGATCGCCGGAATCCTGGCCGTCTTCCGCGGCATCGCGGCGATCGCCGAGGACGAGGTCTTCGTCTCGACCGACAACTACATCTTCGCGTTCGATCTCACCGGCTGGGGCTGGATCCACCTCGGCCTGGGCGTGGTGGCCGTGCTCGTCAGCATGGGACTGTTCCAGGGAGCGGACTGGGCGCGCGTCACCGGAGTGGGCATCGCCGCACTGGTCATCATCGCGAACTTCCTCTCCCTGCCGGCCTACCCGGTCTGGTCCGTGGTCATGATCGCGATGGCCGCGTTCATCATCTGGGCCCTGTGCACCCCAAGCAGGGGCGACGCCTGAGCCGTCGGAGCTCAGGCCCGTGTGCGGACCAACAGCAGAGCCACGTCGTCGTCCGGTTCGGGACTCAGCGCGCTGAGCAGACTGTCGCTCGCGCGCTGAAGGCTGTGCCCGGCGTTCCTCAGCAGCCGTGTCAGCGTGTCGAGGCCGGTGTCGATGGGCTCCGCGCGGTTCTCGACCAGCCCGTCCGTGTACAGGGCGAGCAGGGAGCCCGGGGTGAGTTCCACCTCCAGCGTGCCGAAATCCACCCCGCCGACCCCGAGCGGGACACCGCCCGGCACGTCGAGGAGCGCCGCGCTGCCG
This sequence comes from Streptomyces sp. NPDC096046, assembly GCF_040303285.1. Taxonomy (NCBI): domain Bacteria; kingdom Bacillati; phylum Actinomycetota; class Actinomycetes; order Kitasatosporales; family Streptomycetaceae; genus Streptomyces; species Streptomyces sp. NPDC096046. The sequence goes on from NZ_JBEOSZ010000033.1 coordinate 71,651, forward strand.
TCCGGCCCGGCGAGCACCGGGGGCAGATGCCCGGCGCTGGACAGCGCGCAGGTGCCGCGTCGCAGGTCGCACACCGCGTACACACAGGTGGCGATGGCATCGCCCAGCGAGCCGGCGATGTCGTCGAGGTGGCGCAGCAACTCGGCCGGCGGCAGGTCCAGCCGCGCCAGCGCCCGCGTCGCCGTGCTCAGCTGGCCCATGATCGCCGCCGCCTGGACGCCCTTGCCCATGACGTCCCCGACGACCAGCCCGGTGCGACCCGGGCCCAGCGGCAGGACGTCGTACCAGTCGCCGCCGACCTCGCTGAGGGCCGGGCGGTAGCGGGCGGCGATGTCCAGTCCCTCCCGCTCGGCCGGCGTGCTGGGGAGCAGACTGCGCTGCAGGGTCAGGGCGGTGCCGCGTTCGCGGCCGTAGAGACGGGCGTTGTCGACGCAGATCGCGGCGCGGGCGGCGAGCTCCGAGGCGAGCACCTGGTCGTGGTCGTCGAAGGGGAGCTCGTTGACCGTGCGGTACAGCGACAGTGTGCCGAGCACCTTGCCCCGGGCCATCAGCGGCAGTGCCAGGTAGGAGTGGGCACCGGCCTCGTGCAGCGCCTGGGCGGCTCGCGCGTCCCGGGCCAGACGCCGCAGCATCTTGGCGTCCACGTGCTCGACCAGGACCGGGCGGGCGTCGCGGACGCACTGCGTGATGATCCGCGACGCCCCGTACGTGGCCAGCTCGCCCACCGGGTCGGCGGCGTGGATGGCGTCGGTGGGGTAGCCGGCCGCGACGGCCAGAGCACGGAACTCGGCCGGGGCGCCGCCCGACACGGGCACGATGGTGCCGCCGGCCACGACGGACTCCAGGACGTCCACGGCGGCCAGGTCCGCGAGCTGCGGCACGACCGCGTCGGCCAGCTCCCGGGCGGTCTGCTGGAGGTCCAGCGTGGTGCCGATCTTCACGCCCGCGTCGGCGATCACCGACAGGTGCTGGCGCGCCTGAGCGACCTCGGCGGCGGCCTGCTGGCGCTCGGTGACGTCCAGCACGGCCATGGCGAGCCCGAGCACCCGGCCGTCGGTGTCCTCGATGCGGTGGTACGACTCCGAGTAGGCGCGGTCCTGGACGTCCGCCGCCGTCCGGCCGACGGTCTGCTGGTCGAGCAGCGGCCTGCCGGTCTCCAGGACGTGCCGCATCCGGGCCTCGATGGTCCCCACGTCCAGGTCGGGCAGCACCTCGCCGATCCGGCGCCCCAGCACGGCCTCCTCGGGCACGCCGTTGATCCGCTCCAGGGCGGGGTTGACCCCGACCCAGCGCAGCTCGTTGTCGAAGACGGCGATGCCGAGCGGGGTCTGGTTGACGAGACTGTGCGAGAGGGCGAGGTCGCGCTCCACCTTCCGTACGGTCGACGCGTCCGTGGCGAGTCCCAGCAGGTGGGGCTGCCCCTCGGAGTCGAGGAGGCGCATCGTGCGGAACTCCACGGCGCGCTCCGTGCCGTCGCGGTGCCGCAGCGGGAAGACACCGGCCCACCGGGCGCCCGTGCTCACCTGGGCGAACAGCTCCCGGCCCCGCGACCTGTTCTCCGGGGACACCAGGAAGGTGTCGGCGCGCCGGCGCAGCGCCTCCTGCGCGGTCCAGCCGAGCAACTGCTCGATCTCGGGGCTCCACAGGGCGATGTGCCCGCCCGCGTCGAGGACCACGGCCGCGACCTTCAGCAGATCCAGCAGCCCGCCGGGCGCGGCCGTGACGGCGTCGCGGTCCGAGGTCGCATACCCGTTCATGCGGGCCGCTCCTTCCGGCGCGGCAAAGGTACCGCCAAGATCTGTTGCGCGGGCTGTCCGATGAGGTCACATTACGGTCGGGGAAGCGCCACTGTCGCGCCGAGACGACAAGAAATCGCGGGTCGGTGCCCGCGGGGAGGGAATGCCCTCGTGGGGGAATGGACACTGCGGGAGAGCCTGCTCACCGCGTCGGGAACCGTGCGCTGGGACCGGTTCGGCGATCCCGGCGGCCAACCGGTCGTGCTGCTGCACGGGACGCCCTTCTCGTCGTTCGTGTGGCATGAGATCGCCCCCGCCCTCGCCGCCGCCGGGCACCGCGTGCACGTGTGGGACATGGCCGGTTACGGCACCTCGGCGATGCGCTCCGGTCAGGACGTCTCCCTGGGCGCCCAGGGCCGGATCTTCACCGAGCTGCTCGCCCACTGGGGGCTGGAGGAGCCGGCGGTCGTCGCGCACGACTTCGGCGGCTGCGTGGCACTGCGTGCCCACCTGTTGCACGGGGCCCGCTACCGGCGGCTCGCGCTGGTCGACCCGGTGGCCCTGGAGCCCTGGGGATCTGCCTTCTTCCGGCTCGTCGGGGAACACAGCCGGGTTTTCGAGCAGCTCCCGGCGGCACTGCACGAAGCCCTGGTGCGCGAGTACGTCTCCTCCGCGAGTCATCTCGGGCTGCGGCCCGCCATGCTCGACGCGCTCGTCGGGCCCTGGACGGGGGAGGAGGGCCAGGCCGCCTTCTACCGGCAGATCGCCCAGGCCGACCAGCGCTACACCGACGAGATCCAGCCGCTGTACCCGGCGATCGAGCTGCCCGTCACGGTGTGCTGGGGGACCGAGGACACCTGGATCCCGTTCGCCAAGGGGCAGGAACTCGCCGCCCTGATCCCCGGGGCGCGGCTGGTGCCCGTCCCGCGGGCCGGTCACCTCGTCCCGCTCGACGCGCCCGCCCGGCTGACGAGCGAGTTGCTCGGCTTTCTCACGGCGACCGGCTGACGGCCGCCTGACCCCGGATAACCATCAGGACCGCACAAAGTCCGACGGGGTCATTGCTTCGGTTGTGTTCGAGTCCTAGGGTGTGCCTGCTCAGCAGTTGCTCCGTCACCGTCAGTTGCCTGCGTACCAACAGAAACGCCCATCACGGATGGGGCGTTGGGGACCGCACCTGACATGCCCTCAGTCCGTGCAGCACCCTGTCGAACCGAGGAAGGCCAACGGTCATGCCGCACCCGCACCCGCACCCCTCTCCCGCCGACCGGCCGGTCGTCAGCCGCCGCCGACTGCTGGAGGGAGGAGCCGCCGTGCTCGGCGCGCTCGCCCTGTCCGCGTCGCCCGCCGCGGCGGACGCGGCCGGGCGGCGCCCGGCGGCGGACGGCCCGCCGGAGTGGAACGACGGCCTGGCCACCTACCGGATCGGCACCGAGCCGCCGCACACCACCCTCACGCCGTACGCGGACCTCGGGCAGGCGCTCAAGGCCGACCGTGAGCGCTCGCCGTACCGCCAGAGCCTGGACGGCACCTGGAAGTTCGCCTACGTGGACCGACCCGACGACCGGGACACCGACTTCTACCGCACCGATGTCGACGACTCCGGCTGGGACACCATCCCGGTGCCCTCGGCCTGGCAGCTGCACGGCTACGACTTCCCGATCTACGTCAACATCACCTACCCCTGGTGGGGCCCCAACGGCGGCGGTGAGAACGCCCAGCCGCCGGCCGCCCCGACCCGCTACAACCCCGTCGGCCAGTACCGCCGTACGTTCACCGTGCCCCGCGACTGGACGGGCCGGCGCACCTTCCTGCACTTCGAGGGCGTCAAGTCCGCGCACTACGTGTGGATCAACGGTGAACTGGTGGGCTACCACGAGGACTCCTACACCTCCGCCGAGTACGACATCACGCCCCACCTCAAGCCGGGCACCAACCAGATCGCCGTCGAGGTGTACCGCTACTCCGACGCGGAGTGGCTGGAGGACCAGGACATGATCCGGCTGAGCGGCATCTTCCGCTCGGTCCACCTCTACTCCACGCCGAGCGTGCACCTGCGCGACTTCCGCCTGGACACCCCGCTCGGCGACGACTACACCTCCGCCGACCTCAAGGTCACCGCGCACGTGCGCGACTACGGCGGCGAGGGAGGCGGCCGCCACACCGTCGAGACCCAGCTCTACGACGCGCGCGGCCACGCCGTCTGGTCGCGGCCGCTGAACGGGTCCGTCGACGTCCCGGACGGGGACGAGGCCACTGTCGAGGCGTCCAGAGCCGTCCCCGCGCCCAAGCTGTGGTCGGCCGAGCACCCGAACCTCTACACCGCCGTGCTGCGCCTGCGCGATCCGTCCGGCAAGGTCGTCGAGACCCTCTCGCACCGGGTCGGCTTCCGTGAGTTCGCGCTCAAGGACGGTCTGATGCGCATCAACGGCAAGCCGGTCTCCCTCCGCGGCACCAACCGGCACGAGATGCACCCCGTCACCGGCTCGGCGCTCACCCGCGCGCAGATGGTGCAGGACATCGAGATCATCAAGCGGCTCAACATCAACAGCATCCGCACCTCGCACTACCCCAACCACCCCCTGTGGCTGGAACTCGCGGACGAGTACGGCCTGTACCTCGTCGACGAGACCAACCTGGAGACGCACGGCATCCGTGACAGGTTCCCGGGCAGCGGCCACCCCGAGTGGACCGAGGCGTGCGTGGTCCGCGCCCAGAACATGGTCCACCGCGACAAGAACCACGCCTCGGTGGTCATCTGGTCCCTCGGCAACGAGGCGGGCGGCGGCACCACCTTCAACGCCATGCACGACTGGATCCGCTCCTACGATCCCACCCGCGTCATCCAGTACGAGGGCGACGACCGCCCGGGCATCAGCGACATCCGCTCCGAGATGTACGACAGCCCGCAGCGGGTCGAGCAACGCGCCAAGGACACCGGCGACACCCGCCCGTACGTGATGATCGAGTACTCCCACGCGATGGGGAACTCCAGCGGCAACTTCAAGAAGTACTGGGACATCGTCCGCCGCTACGACGTCCTCCAGGGCGGCTGGATCTGGGACTTCGTCGACCAGGCCCTGCGCTGGCCCACCCCCACCCGCAAACTGCTGACCGAGACCGGCCCGGGCTCGCTGCGCGGCGAGATCATCGCGCCCGCCGGCACCTTCGACCGTGCCAAGGGCATCTCCGGCGGCACCGTCTTCCCCCGCGACAGCCGCCTCGACCTCACGGGCTCCCTCACGCTGGAGGCCTGGATCACCCCGCACGTGACCGGCTTCCACCAGCCGATCATCGCCAAGGGCGACACCCAGTACGCCCTCAAGCAGACCGACCGGAACCTGGAGTTCTTCATCCACGGCGGCGGCCAGTGGGTCACCGCGAGCTGGGCGCTGCCCGATGGCTGGACCGGCGAGGAGCACCACATCGCCGGCGTCTTCGACGCGGACGCGGGCACGCTCACCCTGTACGTCGACGGTCAGGTGCGCGGCACCAGAACCACCACCCGGCGCCCCGCAGACAACACCGCGTCCCTGTCGCTCGCCACCGACGTCGACAACCCGACCCGGGAGTTCAGCGGCACCGTCCGCCGGGCCCGGGTGTACGCCCGCGCCCTGAGCGCGGCGGAACTGGCCTCCGACACCCGGAAGCCGGACGACGACGGCGTGCGCTTCTGGTTCGACGCCGCCACCGCCGGCTTCACCGAGAAGCGCCCGCGCGACAAGACCTTCTACGCCTACGGCGGCGACTGGGGCGACAACCCCAACGACGGTGCCTTCGCCGCAGACGGCATCGTCCTGCCCGACCGCGCCCTCACCGGCAAGTCCGCCGAGGTCAAGCAGATCTACCAGGCCGTCAACGCCGCCCCGGCCCCGGGCGGTCCCGGCGCCGTCACCCTCACCAACGAGTACCTGTTCACCAACCTGCGCGAGTTCGAGGGCCGTTGGGCCCTCGTCGCCGACGGCAAGGTGGTCCAGCGCGGCCGGCTGACCCGCGACCAGCTGAACGTCGCCCCGCTCAGCAGCAAGGACATCAAGGTTCCGGTACGGCTGCCCGCCAGGCCCGAGCCCGGCACGGAGTACTTCCTGCAGCTCTCCTTCACCACCAGGGAAGCCACCAAGTGGGCGAAGGCGGGCTTCGAGGTGGCCAAGCAGCAACTCGCCCTCGACGCGGGCAGCCCGGCCGTGAAGCCCGTACCGCTGGGCGGCGTGCCCGCCCTCGGCCACACCGACGGGGACAAGAGCGTCACCGTGAGGGGCAGGGGCTTCACCGTCACCGTCGACAAGGGCACCGGCACCATCACCTCGTACGAAGCGGGCGGCATCCAGCTCATCACCTCCGGCCCCGTCCCGAACTTCTGGCGGGCGCCCACCGACAACGACCGCGGCAACGGGCAGCACACGCGCAACCAGATCTGGCGCGACGCCGGAGCGAAGCGGAAGGTGGCCGACGTACGGGTGCGGCCCCTGGACGACCGGGCCGTCGAGGTCACCGTCACCGGCACACTGCCCACCGGAACCGAGTCCACGTACAGCACGACGTACACGGTCTTCGGCAACGGGGAGATCAAGGTCGACAACACCCTGCACCCGGGCGCGGCGCACCTGCCGTACATCCCGGAGGTCGGCACCCTGCTGTTCCTGCCGCGGAGCCTGGACCGGCTGCACTACTACGGCCGGGGCCCCGAGGAGAACATGTGGGACCGCAACAACGCCACCGACGTGGGCCTGTACTCCGGGACCGTTTCCGGGCAGTGGACCCCCTACCTGCGCCCCCAGGAGAACGGCAACAAGACCGATGTGCGCTGGGCCGCGCTGACCGACGGCAGGGGGCGGGGGCTCCTGGTGTCCGGTGAGCCGCTGCTGGAGGTCAACGCCTCGCGCTTCACCCCCGAGGACCTGTCCGTCGGGGCCCGCCACGACTACCAGCTCACCCCCCGGGACGCCGTGGTCCTGCGGGTCAACCACCGCCAGATGGGCGTGGGCGGCGACAACAGCTGGGGAGCGCACACGCACGAGGAGTTCAAGCTGCTCGCCGACCGCGACTACGCCTACACCTACCGGCTGCGCCCGCTGACGCGGGTGAACCGGGCGATGGAGGCCTCACGGCGGCCGACGGCCACCCGCTAGTGCCGCGGCGGGCGACGTTTGCCCCTTGAGAAGCGGCGTCCGGTGCGTGCTCTCGGCGGGCCGGCCGGAAGTACTGGACGTACTTGGGCTTTCGGCCGGTGCGGCGGTGGGGGAGCGTGCCGGGCGCCGCGACGGGGCAAACGTTGCCTGCTGCGGCACCAGAACCCGCCGTGGGCCGGCGACGCCGCCTCAGTCGGCGGCGTCGCTGATCCCCAGACGCAGATGCTCCACGTGGTAGACGGCCTGGTCGAGCAGCTCGGCGACATGGTGGTCGTGCAGCGCGTAGACCACCGAACGGCCCCGCCGCTCACCCACGACCAGGCCCAGGTTGCGCAGCAGCCGCAACTGGTGCGAGCAGGCCGACTGCTCCATGCCCACCTCGGCGGCCAGCTCCGTGGCCGGCAGCGGGCCTTCGCGCAGCCGCGCCAGGATCAGCAGCCGGGAGGGCGTGGACAGGGCCTGGAGCGTGGTGGCGACCTTCGCGACGTTGTCCGCGTCCAGGCGTACGCGCTCGCCGGCGTCCTGCACGGGGGTGACGGCTCCATGACCCATGACGTCATCGTACCGGCCCCGCAGGAACACATGAATGAATCTTCATCTGTGCCGGTGGGACGGTGCCGCACGGACACGTCCATGTCGGATTCTCGCCAGCCCCGCGCCGCCCGGTGCCGGATGCTGGACCCATGCAGATGGGGATGCACACCGACACCGAGCGCTGCGTACGCGCCGTCCGCTCCAAGGACGCGCGGTTCGACGGCTGGTTCTTCACGGCCGTCCTGACCACCGGCATCTACTGCCGTCCCAGCTGTCCGGTGGTGCCGCCCAAGCCGGAGAACATGGTCTTCCACCCGAGCGCGGCCGCCTGCCAGCAGGCCGGGTTCCGGGCCTGCAAGCGCTGTCGGCCCGACACCAGCCCCGGCTCACCGGAGTGGAACCAGCGCGCCGACCTCGTCGCCCGGGCCATGCGGCTGATCGCCGACGGCGTCGTGGACCGCGAGGGCGTGCCCGGCCTCGCCGGCCGGCTCGGCTACAGCAGCCGGCAGATAGAGCGGCAACTGCTCGCCGAACTGGGCGCGGGCCCCCTCGCGCTCGCCCGCGCCCAGCGCGCCCGGACGGCCCGGCTGCTCATCGAGACGACCGCCCTGCCCATGGCACAGATCGCCTTCGCCGCCGGGTTCGCCTCCATCCGCACCTTCAACGACACGGTCCGCGAGGTCTTCGCCCTGCCCCCGACCGAGCTGCGCGCCCGCGCGCCGAAGCGGCAGGGGGCGACCACCCCCGGCGCGCTCGCGCTGCGGCTGCCGTTCCGCGCCCCGCTCCATCCCGACAACCTCTTCGGCCATCTGGCGGCGACGGCCGTGCCCGGCGTGGAGGAGTGGCGCGAGGGCTCCTACCGCCGCACCCTGCGTCTCCCGTACGGCCACGGCATCGTGGCCCTCACGCCCACCCCGGACCACATCGCCTGCCGCCTCACCCTCAGCGACCTACGCGATCTGACCGTCGCCATCAGCCGCTGCCGCCGCCTGCTCGACCTGGACGCCGACCCCGTCGCCATCGACGACCAGCTCCGCACGGACCCGGTACTGGCGCCCCTGGTCGACAAGGCACCCGGCCGGCGCGTGCCACGCACCGTCGACGAGGCCGAGTTCGCCGTCCGGGCCGTACTCGGCCAGCAGGTCTCCACCGCCGCCGCCTGCACCCACGCGGCCCGCCTGGTCACGGCACACGGCGAACCGGTGGAGGACCCCGAGGGCGGCCTCACCCACCTCTTCCCGGCCCCCGAGGCCCTCGCGGCGCTCGACCCGGAGACCCTCGCGATGCCGCGCACCCGCCGGGCGACCTTCACCACCCTGGTCCGCGGCCTCGCCGAGGGCGAGCTCCACCTCGGCGTGGAGAGCGACTGGCCGCAGACCCGCGCCCAGCTCCTCGCCCTGCCCGGCTTCGGCCCCTGGACGGTGGACGTCATCGCCATGCGCGCCCTCGGCGACCCCGACGCCTTCCTCCCCACCGACCTCGGCATCCGCCGAGCCGCCCGCGAACTGGGACTGCCGTCCACCCCGGCCGCGCTCACCGCCCGCGCCGCGGCCTGGCGGCCGTGGCGGGCCTACGCGGTGCAGTACCTCTGGGCCACCGACAGCCACCCGATCAACTTCCTTCCGGTATAGGGACCTTCGATGAAGCAGCACACCGTGACCGACAGCCCGTACGGCCCGCTCACCCTCGTCGCCGACGACGGCGTCCTGTGCGGCCTCTACATGACCGGCCAGCGCCACCGCCCCCCGGAGGAGACCTTCGGCCCCCGCGATCCCACCCTGTTCACGGAGTCCGAGGAACAGCTCAAGGCCTACTTCGCGGGCGAGCTCAAGGAGTTCACCGTCCCGCTGCGCCTGCACGGCACCCCGTTCCAGCGCGCCGTCTGGGACCGGCTGCGCCGCATCCCCTACGGCGAGACCCGCACCTACGGCCGGCTCGCCGACACCCTCGGCACCCCCCACGCCTCCCGCGCGGTCGGCCTGGCCAACGGCCGCAACCCCATCGGCATCATCATCCCCTGCCACCGTGTCATCGGCGCGAACGGCGGTCTCACGGGATACGGGGGAGGCCTGGAACGCAAGCAGCGCCTGCTGGACTTCGAACGCGGAGCCGCGCTGTTCTGACCCCTGGAACAGCGCAGCCCCGCTCACATGCCTGGAGGGCCCGCGGGGCTCGCCCCGGCCGTGAGACGGCGCAGCAGCTCCGGCAGGGCCGTGCCGATGGGATCGCGGACGATCTCGTCGGCACGGTCGTCGTAGGGGGTCGGCTCGGCGTTGACGACGATCAGGCGGGCGCCGTGGTCGGCGGCGACACCGGCGAGGCCCGCCGCGGGCTGGACCTGGAGGCTGGTGCCGACCGCGACGAAGACCTGGCAGGCCTTGCTGACGGCCGCCGCTTCGCCGAGGACGACGGGGTCGAGCCGCTCGCCGAACATGACCGTGGCCGGCTTCAGGATCCGGCCGCACTCCCGGCACGGCGGATCCTCCTCACCGGCCTCGACCCGGGCCAGCGCGTCCTGCATCGGGCCGCGGGCAGGGCAGCCGGTGCAGACGAAACGCCGTGCCGTGCCGTGCAGTTCGAGCACCTTGCGGTCGGGCATCCCGGCGAGCTGGTGCAGCCCGTCCACGTTCTGGGTGATCACTCGCACCGGCACCCCGGACCGCTCCAGCTCCGCCACCGCCCGGTGCGCGGCGTTGGGCTCGGGACGCAGCGCGTGGTTCTCCAGCCGCATGCGCCACGACCGGCGGCGGATCTCCGGGTCGCCCATGTAGTACTCGTAGGTGACGAGCTTCTCGGCCTCCGGATCCCGCCGCCACAGCCCGTTCGGTCCGCGGTAGTCCGGAATCCCGGAGTCGGTGCTGACACCCGCACCGGTGAGCAGGGCGACGAGGGGCTTGGCCATGGCACCGAGGGTAGGCGGGCCGCGGTGCGGCGGCGAGCGGATATCGAACGGCGTGCCGGGGCGCGCCTCCGGGCCCGTCAGTACACCCGCCGGCCGTTCTCCAGCTCCGCCGGCCCCGAGCCGTCCGCCAGGGCGTCGAGGGCGGCCAGGACGCGCCCGCCGAGGGCGCCCGGCAGGTACTCGGCCAGTTCCCCACGCGCGACCAGCCGCCAGGACAGCAGCTCCTCCTCCTGGAGGCGGATCGCCTTCAGCTCGTCCTCGCTCAGCACCCCGCCGTCGTAGAGGTACGCCACCAGGGGCGGACGGCCCGAGCCCTGCACCCAGTCCACCGCCAGCAGTCGGCCGAGCTCACGGTCGAGGCCGATCTCCTCGGCCGTCTCGCGCCGCGCGCCCTGCCGGGGGGTCTCGCCGTCGTCGGACTCGACGGTGCCGCCGGGCAGTGCCCAGCCCTCCCGGTAGTTGGGCTCGACCAGCAGGACACGGCCCTCGCCGTCCCGGAACAGCGCGGCGGCGCCGGCCAGGACGCGGGGCAGGGACGCGATGTAGGCGGCGTAATCAGGAGAGGAAGTCACCGGTGCAGGGTAACCACCGCGGCCCGCCTCGTCCCCGGCCGCTCAGGCCGCCGGTTGCGCCAGCCGCAGCGTCCGCTCCGCCAGTTCGCTGATCCGCACCCCGTCGAAGCCGAACACCGCGCTGCGCACCCGGTCCTCCAGCGGGGCCTTCCACTGGTCGGGGATGGCCCGTGCCCCGCCGAAGACACCGGCCACCGACCCCGCGGTCGCGCCGTTGGAGTCGGTGTCCAGGCCGCCCCGGACGGTCAGGGTGATGGTGCGGGTGAAGTCGCCGTCGCCGTGGAGCAGGCCGGCGGTGAGGACGGCCGCGTTCGGCACGGTGTGGATCCAGCCCATGCCGGCCGTCTCCTCGGCGACCGTGCTGAGCGTATCCTCCCAGGACAGCCGGGTGCCGTGCAGTGAGACCACCCGGCGCACCGTGCGGGCGAGGCGGCTGCTCGCCGGGATCACGGCCAGGGCCTCGTCGACGGCCCGGCGCACGGTGGGTGCCGTGAACGCCGCAGCGATCAGCGCCGCCGCCCACATCGCCCCGTAGACCCCGTTGCCGGTGTGCGACAGCACCGCGTCCCGCCGGGCGAGCGAAGCGGCCCGGCGCGGGTCGCCCGGGCAGGTCCAGCCGAAGATGTCGGCGCGGATGAGGGCGCCGATCCACTCCTGGTACGGGTTGTCGTACGTCGCGGTCAGCGGCGGCTTCAGCCCGCCCGCGAGGTTGCGGTAGGCGGCTCGTTCGGCGGTGAACGTCTGCAGGTACGGCAGCCGCAGCAACCACAGGTCGCCGACCTGCTCGGTGCTGAAGCCGAAACCGTGCGTCTCCAGCAGGTCGAGGCCGAGAATCGCGTAGTCGACGTCGTCGTCTCGGCAACTGCCGTGGATGCGGCCCCGCACGCACTGGCGCCACTCGGGGCGCAGCGCGGTCGCCTCGTCGCCGGTGGGCTCGGGCAGGTAGTCGGTCAGGGGGAGGGCGGCGGCCCGTCGGAGGTAGCGGTCGATGCGGTCGCGCGACCAGATCTCGCCCTGTTCGACGGGTTTGCCGAGCATGTTGCCCGCGATGCGGCCCGTCCAGCCGCCGAGGAGGCGGTCGGCCAGGTCCGTCTCGGTGTGCGCAAGGGCCATGGTTACGGTCTACCCGTTTCGCGCGATCCACCCGTCTGCGGGGCGGGAGCCGTAGGTCCAGGAGATGGGCACGTGCTGACGTCCGGGTCGTCCTGCGGTTAAGGTCACAGCGGCGCGACTGGCCTTGACGTGCGTGAGGGCCCGGGGAGCAAGGGGAGTGCAAGTGGCGGACGCTGCAGTGAGCGGTACCCGGAAGGCACAGCGGGTGCTCGTCGCCGCGGACAAGTTCAAGGGGTCGCTGACGGCCGTGGAGGTCGCCGAGCGGATCACGGCCGGGCTGCGCCGGGTCCTGCCGGACCTCGAGGTCGAGGCGCTGCCCGTGGCCGACGGTGGCGACGGGACCGTGGCCGCGGCGGTCGCGGCCGGGTTCGAACGCCGGGAGGTACGGGTCGCCGGCCCCCTCGGCGAGGAGGTGACGGCGGCGTTCGCGCTGCGCGAGGGCACCGCGGTCGTGGAGATGGCCGAGGCGAGCGGGTTGCAGCGGCTGCCCGCCGGGGTCTTCGCCCCCCTCACGGCGTCCACCTACGGCTCCGGCGAGCTCCTGCGGGCCGCCCTGGACGCGGGCGCCCGCACGATCGTCTTCGGGGTCGGCGGCAGCGCCACCACCGACGGCGGCTCCGGGATGCTGTCCGCGCTGGGCGCCCGGTTCCTGGACGCCGACGGGGAGCCGGTGCCCCCGGGCGGCGGCGGACTCGCCGAGCTGGCCACCGCCGACCTGTCGGGACTCGACCCGCGCCTCGGCGAGGTCGAGCTGGTCCTCGCGAGCGACGTCGACAATCCGCTGACCGGCCCGAAGGGCGCACCCGCGGTCTACGGCCCGCAGAAGGGCGCTTCTCCGGACGACGTGAAGGCCCTGGACAGCGCCCTCGCGCACTTCGCCGAGGTGCTGGAGGGACCGGCCGGGCCGCGGGCCGCCGCATACGCGGCCTCGCCCGGCGCGGGCGCGGCGGGCGGCATCGGCTACGGCGCCCTGCTGCTGGGCGCCCGGTTCCGCCCCGGCATCGAGGTGATGCTCGACGTCCTGGGCTTCGCCCCCGCCCTGGACCGTGCCGACCTGGTCATCACCGGCGAGGGCTCCCTCGACGAGCAGACCCTCCACGGCAAGGCCCCGGCGGGCGTCGCCGCGGCGGCCCGTGCCGCGGACAAGGACGTCGTGGCCGTCTGCGGCCGCCTCGCCCTGCCGCCCCAGACCCTGGGCCGCGCCGGCATCCGCCGGGCCTACCCCCTGACGGACGCGGAACCGGACGTGGCGAAGTGCATCGCCGAGGCGGGGCCGATCCTGGAGCGGGTCGCGGAACGGATCGCGCGGGACTTCCTGACCTGAGCCGTGACGACAGGGGGATGCGGCCTCGCCGGCGCGGGCCACTCGCTGGTGTGGGAGCTGACCGCCAGGACCGCGCACCCCGTGTCGAGAGCCCGCGGAGAGGTCCGGTACGGAGAAGCGGGCGGGGTCGATCGGCTGCTGGGCCGGGTGGGCGGTGCACGGATCGTCCGTCCTCGGGCGCGGGGAGCACTCATGGGTCTCCACCAGAGGTGGTTGACCGGTCAAGGGCAAGAAGAGGATGCCCTTCCACGCGAAACGGGTGTGGCCCGGGCCTTCGAAGGCCCGGGCCACACCCGTCAGCGGAGGAACGAGGTCACGGCAGCTGTGCCGCGCGCGCTTCCCGTCGGTTGCCGCGGAAGTTGTTCACCCGCCGGGCCGTCGCGAACAGCGGGATCACCGCCCCCATGACCAGCTGCAGCGCGCACCCCGTCTGGAGGAGCAGCTGTCCGCTCGGCGCGTCGAAGGCCCAGGCCGCCATCAGGCCCATGCCCAGCACGATCCACGACAGCATCGCCACCGCGAGCCTGCCCCGCGGCTTGGGGTATTCCACGCGGCTCACCATCAGCCACGCCGTCCCCAGAATCGCCAGCAGCGTCGCCACGAAGGGCAGCTCCAGCAGCACGATGGACACGACCGTCAGGGCGCCGAACGGCGAGGGCATGCCCTGGAAGGTGCCGTCCTTGACCGTGACGCACGAGAACCGGGCGAGCCTCAGCACCACCGCCAGCAGGACGACGATCGCCCCGACCGCGGCCACCCGCTGGTGCGCGTCGTCCGCCACCATGCCGTAGACCAGCACGAAGTACGCCGGTGCCAGACCGAAGCTGATCAGGTCGGAGAGGTTGTCCAGCTCCGCGCCCATGGGGGAGGAGCGCAGCTTGCGCGCCACCAGACCGTCGAAGAGGTCGAAGACCGCCGCGCAGAGCATGAGGATGACCGCCGTGGCCGCGCTGTGGCGGGCCATGCCGGTCTCCTGGCTGCCCGTGAGGTGCGGGATCAGGATGCCGGTGGTGGTGAAGTACACCGCCATGAAGCCGCACGTGGCGTTGCCGAGCGTCAGGGTGTCCGCTATCGACAGGCGAAGAGAGAGCGGCATCTCCTCTTCTTCGTCGACCTCGTCGGCCTCCGGGACCCAGCCGGCCTTGGTGTCAGGATCAATCACGGTCAATGCGAGTCACCCCAGCCACGGTCTTCTGCCCCACCTCGACCGCGACCTCCACGCCCTCGGGCAGATAGAGGTCGACCCGCGAACCGAAGCGGATCAGGCCGATCCGCTCGCCCTGCTCGACCTTGGTGCCCTGGGGCAGGTAGGGAACGATGCGGCGGGCGACAGCGCCGGCGATCTGGATCATCTCGATGTCGCCGAGCTCGGTGTCGAAGTGCCAGACGACACGCTCGTTGTTCTCGCTCTCCTTGTTGAAGGCGGGAACGAAGCCACCGGGGATGT
>NZ_JBEOSZ010000034.1:0-85677 GCF_040303285.1 Streptomyces sp. NPDC096046
GCCCTGTGTCCGTAAGGGGCGAACCGCTCAAGGCACTTGCGCAGCGAATAGCGCCGCAAGGCCAGATCGCACCGCGGATCGCGGACCTGTCTCGCGCGACGGGCGTCGCCCGTCGCGGCACCGGCGCCGGTCACTTCGCGTAGATCGCCTCGATCTCGTGCGCGTAGTCCTTCGCCACCACGTTCCGCTTCAGCTTCAGCGAGGGCGTCAGGTGGCCCGACTCCTCCGTGAACTGGGAGGACAGAATGCGGAACTTCCGCACCGATTCCGCCTTCGACACCGCGGCGTTGCCGTCGTCGATCGCCGCCTGGATCGCGGCCAGCAGGTCCGGGTCCTGGCACAGCGACGCCGCGGTGGAACCCGCCGGCTTGCCGTGGTCGGCGCACCAACGGCCCAGGAACTCCTCGTCGAGGGTGACCAGCGCGGCCACGAACGGCCGCCCGTCGCCCACCACCATGCACTCCGCGACCAGCGCGTGCGCCCGGATGCGGTCCTCGATCACGGCCGGGGCGACGTTCTTGCCGCCCGCGGTGACGATGATCTCCTTCTTGCGGCCGGTGATCCTGAGGTAGCCGTCCTCGTCGAGCGTGCCGATGTCACCGGTGTGGAACCAGCCGTCGGCCAGCGCCTCCGCGGTCGCGCCGGGGTTGTTCCAGTACTCCTTGAACAGGTGCTCGCCGTGCAGCAGCACCTCGCCGTCGTCGGCGATCCGCACCACCGAGCCGGGCAGCGGCTGCCCGACCGTGCCGATCTTCTGCCGGTCCCAGGGGTTGAACGCGGTGGCCGCGCAGGACTCGGTCAGGCCGTAGCCCTCCAGGACCGTGAAGCCGATGCCGCGGAAGAAGTGCCCGAGGCGCTCGCCCAGCGGAGCGCCGCCGGAGATGGCGAACTCGCCCCGGCCGCCCAGGACGGCGCGGAGTTTGCCGTAGACGAGCTTGTCGAACGTCCTGTGCTTGATCTTCAGGCCGAGGGACGGGCCCGACGGGGTGTCCAGCGCCTTGCTGTAGGCGATCGCGGTGTCGGCGGCCTTGTCGAAGATCTTGCCCTTGCCGTCGGCCTGGGCCTTGGCGCGCGCCGAGTTGTAGACCTTCTCGAAGACGCGCGGCACGCCCAGGATCAGCGTCGGGCGGAACGCGGCCAGCTCGTCGGTGAGGTCCTTGATGTCCGGGACGCAGCCGAGCTTGATCGGCGCCATCATGGGCGCGATCTGCACCAGCCGCCCGAAGACGTGCGCGAGCGGAAGGAAGAGCAGCACCGAGCACTCGCCGGTGCGGAACAGCGGGCGCAGGCGCTCGACGATGTTGCCGCACTCCGCGAAGAAGCTGCGATGGGTGAGCACACAGCCCTTGGGGCGGCCGGTGGTGCCGGAGGTGTAGACGATGGTCGCCGGGTCGTCGGCCTTGGCGATCGAGCCGCGCTCCTTGACCGTCTCGTCCGTGACGTCCTGGCCGAGCCGTCCCAGCTCGTCCAGGCCGCCGCCCTCGATCTGCCACACGTGCTTCAGCGCCGGCAGCCGGTCGCGCACCGACTCGATCGCGGCCGTGTGGACGTCCGACTCGACGACGCAGGCCGTCGCGCCCGAGTCGCCGAGGATCCACTGCACCTGCTCCGGCGAACTGGTCTCGTACACCGGCACGGTCACCGCGCCCGCGCTCCAGATCGCGAAGTCCAGCAGCGTCCACTCGTAGCGGGTGCGCGAGATCAGGCCCACCCGGTCGCCGGGCTGGACCCCGGCGGCGATCAGCCCCTTGGCCGCCGTGTGCACCTCGGCGAGGAAGGCGGTGGCCGTGACGTCCTGCCAGCTGCCGCCGATCTTGCGGGCGATGACGGCGACGTCCGGGTGCTGCGAGGCGTTTCTGCGGACGATGTCGGTCAGATTTCCGTCCGCAGGGACCTCGTACAAAGCCGGAAGGCTGAACTCGCGCAAGACTGCTGCTCCTCATAGGGCGCCGGCGCCACGACGTTGTGTGCTGCGACGGTGCGGTCCAAGGCTCGGGGAGGTGCTCAGGCATTCGCTTGTTGAAATGCAGAGCACGACTGGACTGCCCGGACGTTACCCGCCGGTATGGCTTCTCCGACAGGGGGTCCCGTCGAGATGTTCGCTGCGTCACACAGTGGGGTATTCCTTCGCGCACAGTAGTCCACGGGCTAACTGACTGACCAGTAACCGCAGGTAGGACCGCCACTGTTCACGTGTGCCGCACACGCTTACGCTTGATCGTCATGGCATCCACACCAGCCGGAAAGCACCGCACGCGCGTGCACGTGGTCAGCGACGTGCACGGCAACGCCCGCGACCTGGCCAGGGCCGGCGAGGGTGCCGACGCTCTGGTGTGCCTGGGCGACCTCGTCCTCTTCCTCGACTACGCCGACCACTCCCGCGGCATCTTCCCCGACCTGTTCGGCGTGGAGAACGCCGACCGCATCGTCGCGCTGCGCACCGCCCGCCGCTTCGAGGAGGCCCGGGTGCTCGGGGCCCAGCTGTGGGCCGGCCTCCAGGAGAACCGCGCCGCGGTGATCGAGGAGGCGGTGCGCAAGCAGTACGCCGCACTGTTCGCCGCCTTCCCCTCTCCTACGTACGCCACCTACGGCAACGTCGACATGCCGCCGCTGTGGCGGGAGTACGCGGGCCCCGGCACGACCGTCCTGGACGGCGAGCGCGTCGAGATCGGCGGCCGGGTCTTCGGCTTCGTCGGCGGCGGCCTGCGCACCCCGATGCGGACGCCCTACGAGATCAGCGACGAGGAGTACGCGGCGAAGATCGAGGCCGTCGGCGAGGTCGACGTGCTCTGCACGCACATCCCGCCCGAGGTCCCCGAGCTGGTCTACGACACCGTCGCCCGCCGCTTCGAGCGCGGCAGCCGCGCCCTGCTGGACGCCATCCGTCGCACCCGCCCCCGCTACTCACTCTTCGGGCACGTGCACCAGCCGCTGGTGAAGAGGATGCGGATCGGGGCGACCGAGTGTGTGAACGTGGGGCACTTCGCGTCGACCGGAACGCCCTGGGCGCTGGAGTGGTGAGGACGCCCCAGGTCGGATGAGATCGGCGGGGCCCGTGCGCGGTAGCCTTCACGCTGCACTCACGTGCGCACGACCTCATACTCGGCCCGTATCCGGAGGAGCCACGGCGATGGCGGAACACACCAGCTCGAGCATCACGATCGAGGCGGCCCCGGCCGACGTCATGGCGGTCATCGCCGATTTCGCCCGCTACCCGGACTGGACGGGCGAGGTGAAGGAGGCCGAGGTCCTGAAGACCGACGCCGAGGGCCGCGCCGAGCAGGTCCGCCTCGTCATGGACGCGGGCGCGATCAAGGACGACCAGGTCCTCGGCTACACCTGGACGAGCGAGAACGAGGTGTCCTGGACCCTGGTGAAGTCCCAGATGCTCCGGTCCCTCGACGGCTCGTACATCCTCAAGCCGTCCGGCGCGGGCGGCACCGAGGTCACCTACCTGCTGACCGTGGACGTCAAGATCCCCATGCTCGGCATGATCAAGCGCAAGGCGGAGAAGGTCATCATCGACCGGGCGCTGGCCGGCCTGAAGAAGAGGGTCGAAGCGGGCAAGTAGCCCCGGCCGCACACCCGGACGGCCCCGTCGGCGACACCGGGCGCCCGACCGACGCCCGGTACCGTCACACCCATGCGCACCATCCTGATCACCGGGCCCGGCGGCAGCGGCCGTACCACCCTCGCGGCCGCGACCGCCCTGGCCGCGGCGGCCGAGGGCGGCAGCACCCTCGTCCTCGGCACCGATCGCACGGACACGCTCGGTGCCGCCCTGGGGGTGACGACCGGCCCGGCCCCGGTGCAGGCGGCTCCCCGCCTCACCGCCTGGCGCCCCGACGCCGCCCAGGACTTCCGCAGGGACCTCACCGCCCTCCAGGACCGCGCCTCCTCCGCCCTGGACCTCCTCGGCGCCTCCCGCCTCGACCCCGAGGAGCTCACGCCCCTGCCCGGCGCCGAGGAACTCGCCCTGCTGCGCGCCCTGCGCGACGCCGCGCTCTCGGAGACGTACGGCACCCTCGTCGTCGACCTCCCCCCGGCCCCGCAGGCCCTCGCCCTGCTCGCCCTGCCCGAGGAACTCCGCCGCTACCTGCGCCGCCTGCTCCCGCCGGAACGGCAGGCCGCCCGCGCCCTGCGCCCCGTCCTCGGCCGCCTCGCCGGCGTGCCCATGCCCGCCGAGTGGCTCTACGACGCGGCGGCACGCTGGGACCTGGAACTGGCCGCCGTCGAGGCGGTCGTCGCCGACCGCGACACCGTCGTACGGCTGGTCGCCGAGCCCGGCCCGGCGGGCGCCGACGCGCTGCGCACCGCCGGCCTCGGTCTCGCCCTGCGCGGCCTGCGCACCGACGTCGTGGTCGCCAACCGCGTCCTGCCCGAGGCCTCCCCGGACGCCTGGCTCGCCGGCCCGGTCGCCCAGCAGCGCAAGACACTGGAGGAGTGGCGGGAGTCCTACGACGTCCGCACCGTGGCCCACCTCGGACGCGACCCGCGCGGCACCGACGACCTCACCGCCCTCGCCGTGCCCGGCGCCGTCGCCGTGCCCGGCGCAGAGCAGGCGGCCACCAAGGCCGGCTGGCCGGTGACCGACCGGCTCGGCGAGGAGGGCGTGCTCGTCTGGCGGATCCCGCTGCCCGGCGCCATACGCGAAGAACTGGACCTCGTCCGGCGCGGCGACGAACTCCTCGTCACGGCCGGACCGTTCCGGCGGATCGTCTCGCTGCCCTCCGCGCTGCGCCGCTGCACCGTCGACGGGGCCGCCCTGCGCGACGGCGAGCTGCGCATCCGCTTCACGCCCGACCCCAAGCAGTGGCCGCAGGGCCGGTGACCCGGCGGGGCGGCCCGGGCGAGCCCAGCGGAAACCGGGCAGAGACAGCTCCGCCCGGCCCGTGAACCGGTCGCGCCCGTTCGGGTAACGTCGTAGGGACGAACCGTAGGCAGGAGTCCGTCATGAGCGAAGAGCTCCCCCCGTCCGACGCCGCCCGCGACGAGGCCGCGGACGAGACGCGGGCGACCGACGCCGACGCCTGGGCGACCGCGTGCGCCGAGGACCTCCAGGCGGAGAAGGCCCGCCGCCGCACCCAGTACGGCACGCCTCCCGGCTCCGCGGCCGAGGAGCTGAAGAAGCTCGTCGACGCCGTCGCGGAGAAACTGTCGGGTGTCCGGTCCCCGCTGCTCGGCGCGGTCGCGGGGCCCGCCGCCGAGCAGGTCGTCCGGCAGGTCGTCCAGCAGGCCAAGGACGCCGTGGAACCCGTCATCGAGCGCAATCCGGACGTCTTCGACCACCTCGCGGCGGCCGGGAACGAGCTGCTCGCCGCCTACCGCTCCGCCGTCGAGGCCCAGGAGCGACGCTGGACCGGCCGTGACGACCAGGACGACCCCCGCGACCAGGGCGGACGCCGGGACGGTGGCGACGATGCCGGTCCCGGGCAGCGCATCGACCTGGACTGAGGGACCCCCTTTCACCATGAGCCCCCGGCCCCGGCCGCGGAGCGGCCCTCCGGGGTGCCCAGCGTGCGGACGACGGCGAACCCGACGGGGGGCCTCGGGTACCGTTGGCCGTAGCGGGGCTCGACCGAAACTGAGGGATTCATGGGACTCACCATCGGCGTCGACATCGGCGGCACGAAGATCGCGGCCGGCGTGGTCGATGAGGAAGGCAACATCCTCTCGACCCACAAGGTGCCGACCCCGGGCACGGCTGAGGGCATCGTGGACGCCATCGCCTCGGCGGTGGACGGCGCACGCGTCGGACACGACATCGTCGGCGTGGGCATCGGTGCCGCCGGCTACGTGAACCGGCAGCGCTCCGAGGTCTACTTCGCGCCCAACATCCACTGGCGCAACGAGCCGCTCAAGGAGAAGGTCGAGGCCCGCGTGGGCCTCCCGGTGGTCGTGGAGAACGACGCGAACGCCGCGGCGTGGGGCGAGTACAAGTTCGGTGCCGGCAAGGGCCACCGCAACGTCATCTGCATCACGCTGGGCACCGGCCTCGGCGGCGGCATCATCATCGGCAACAAGCTGCGCCGCGGGCACTTCGGCGTGGCCGCCGAGTTCGGCCACATCCGCATGGTGCCGGACGGCCTGCTGTGCGGCTGCGGCTCCCAGGGCTGCTGGGAGCAGTACGCCTCGGGCCGCGCGCTGGTGAGGTATGCCAAGCAGCGCGCCAACGCCACCCCGGAGAACGCCGAGATCCTGCTCGGCCTCGGCAACGGCACCCCCGACGGCATCGAGGGCAAGCACATCTCCATGGCCGCCCGGCAGGGCGACCGCGTGGCCGTCGACTCCTACCGCGAGCTGGCCCGCTGGGCCGGCGCGGGCCTCGCCGACCTGGCCTCCCTCTTCGACCCCTCCGCGTTCATCGTCGGCGGCGGCCTCTCCGACGAGGGAGAGCTGGTCCTCGGCCCGATCCGCAAGTCGTACAAGCGCTGGCTGGTCGGCGGCAACTGGCGCCCGGTCGCCGAGGTCCGCGCGGCGGAACTGGGCAACAAGGCGGGCCTGGTGGGCGCGGCCGACCTGGCCCGCGAACCCGACCCGATCATGTAACGCGCCGCGTCTGTCAGGGGCGCGGGGAACGACGCGATCAGCCACACACGACCGGCACTCGCGCACCGTCCCCGCGCCCCGGCCCGTCGGGCGTAAATTGATCACATGCCCCTGCTCCCCAACTCCCGTACCGAACCCGACGGTTCCGCGGTCATCAGGGTCCTCGGCTACAACATCCGCAGCATGCGCGACGACACCGACGCCCTGGCCCGCGTCATCAAGGCCTGCGCACCCGACCTCGTCCTCATCCAAGAAGCCCCCCGCTTCTTCCGCTGGCGCAAGAAGCTCGCCCGCCTGGCCCTCGCCTCCGACCTCGTGATCGTCACCGGCGGGGCCACCACCACGGGACCGGCGATCCTCAGCTCGCTCCGGGTGAGCGTCGAACGCACGGAGGACGTCCTCCTGCCGCCCACCCCCGGCCTGCACCGCCGCGGCTTCGCCACCGCGGTCGTCCGCATCGCCGGCACCCGCCTCGGCGTGCTCAGCTGCCACCTGTCCCTGCAGAAGGACGAGCGCTACGAGCAGGCCGGCATGCTTCTCGACCGGCTCGCGAGCATGGGTGTGGAGCACGCGATCGCCGGCGGCGACCTCAACGAACGCCCCGACGGACCGGCCTTCCGCCGGCTGGCCGACGGCCTGACCGACTGCCGGGCCGCGGCTCCCTGGGGCGGCGAGCACACCTGGACGCCCACCGACCCCTACCAGCGCATCGACGCGATCTTCGCGACCGGGGGCATCGAGGTGCTGGGCTGCGGTGTGCCTCCCTCACTCCCGGCGCCGCTCGCACGGGACCCCCATGGACAGCCCGAGGTGTCCGAGGCGGATCTGAGGGCGGCCACGGACCACCTCCCGGTCCTGGCCGCCCTCAGAGTCCCGGCTTCCTAGACGACCGCGCCCCGGCCGGGGTCGTCGTCGTCCTCGTCGTCCGTGCGCATGCGCATCACCAGCGTCGCGAACCCGCCGACGAACCCGCCGATCCCCAGCGTGGCCAGCCACCACGTCATGTCCCAGCCGAACAGCACGGCCAGCAGGAGCAGCACCGGCCCGCCGAGCACACCCAGCCAGGCGAACTTGGCGGTGGGGTCGGCGTCGGGCAGCGGGGGCGGCTCCGGGGGGACGAAGTGGCCCTCGTCGTCCTCGTC
Organism: Streptomyces sp. NPDC096046; assembly: GCF_040303285.1. Lineage (NCBI taxonomy): Bacteria > Bacillati > Actinomycetota > Actinomycetes > Kitasatosporales > Streptomycetaceae > Streptomyces > Streptomyces sp. NPDC096046. The sequence continues at coordinate 7,692 of NZ_JBEOSZ010000034.1, forward strand.
GAAGTCGTCCTCGGTGGGCTCGCGCACGGAGTAGTCGCGCGGGCCGACACCGGGCGCGAAGGAGACGGAGCCGCCCAGCGGCTTCGCGGGATTCGCCGGCTTGTCCTCGGGTCCCTGCTCCGGCTCGGCCGGCTTCACGGCGTCCCCGGACTTCACGGCCGTATCGCCCCGGTCGCCGTCCATCACGATGTCATTGGTCCCGGCCGCGGGCAGGGCCAGGTCCTCGATCGACTTGAACGGCTTGGCGCCCGGCGGGTCCGGCGGTTCCTCGCCGTATCCGGCGACGATCGCCGCCCAGGCGGCCTCCTCGTCGATCGGGACGCCCTTCTCGTCCGGCTCCCGGCCCTCGCGGTCGGAGTCGTGCTCAGCCACCTGCGGTCGTCCCTTCCTTGCCGAGCCCGGGCTCCTTGGCGAGGCCGGACGCGATGCGGTGGATGAACGCGAGGCTCTCCTCGTGGATCCGGTCCGCGTCATGGTCCAACGTGGCGACGTGGTAGCTGTGTTCCAGGATGACCTCTTTCACGTCCGTCGAGGAGATGCGGCTGAGGATCCGGGCCGAGTCGGCGGGCGGCACCACATGGTCCTGCGGGCTGTGCAGCAGCAGCACCGGCTGGGTGACCTGCGGCAGCTCGTGGTCGGTGGCCTGGAAGAACCGGCGCAGCGAGTGCGCCGCGTGCAGCGGCACCCGGTCGTAGCCGAGCTCCCTGCCGTCCGGCTTGGCGATGTCGCTGGCGATGCCCTTGGTCGCGGGGACGAGGTGGCGGACCACCGGGAGGGCGTGCGCGGCCAGGCCGTGCACCTTGTTGGCGGGGTTGACGACCATGACGCCGCGGACGGCGTCGCCGTGCTTCGCCGCCAGCCGCAGGGCCAGCGCGCCGCCCATCGACAGACCGGCCACGAAGACCGTCCCGCGGCGCTCGCACAGCAGGCGCAGCTCGCGATCCACCTCCGCGTACCAGTCCTGCCAGCCGGTGATCCGCAGGTCCTCCCAGCGCGTGCCGTGCCCGGGCAGCAGCGGCAGGGAGACGGTCATGCCGTGTTCGGCGAGGTGCTCCGCCCAGGGGCGCAGCGACTGCGGTGATCCGGTGAAGCCGTGGCAGAGGAGGACGGCGACCTCCCCGCCCTCGTGGTGAAACGGCTCGGCTCCGGCAAGGACCGGCACCTTCGGCCTCCTGGTCGTGAGAAGGGACTGACACGATCACGGGATGTCACGGAACGCCATGGAAGGGGTCGCACGCCGTTCGCGGGACCTTCACCGTACGCGACCGCACTGACACCGACCAGGGCCGTCGGCGCCTTTGACGGTGCTCCGGGTTAAGGTCTGACCGACACATACAGGAGGCACTCGGTTGTTGTACGGCGCGATGAAGGTCACCATCGGGGGTCCGCTGAAGCTCGCCTTCAGACCCTGGGTGGAGGGCCTGGAGAACGTACCCGCCGAGGGCGCCGCCATCCTGGCGAGCAATCACCTGTCGTTCTCCGACTCGTTCTTCCTGCCCGCCGTCCTCGACCGCAAGGTCACCTTCATCGCGAAGGCCGAGTACTTCACCACGCCCGGCGTGAAGGGCCGGCTGACGGCCGCCTTCTTCAAGGGCGTCGGGCAGCTTCCCGTGGACCGCTCCGGTGCGCGCGGCGCGGGTGAGGCCGCCATCAAGAGCGGCATAGACGTGCTGGAGCGCGGTGAGCTGTTCGGGATCTACCCGGAGGGCACGCGCTCGCCCGACGGGCGGCTCTACCGGGGCAAGCCGGGCGGCCTCGCGCGCGTGGCGCTGGCCAGCGGCGCGCCCGTCCTCCCCGTCGCCATGATCGACACGGAGAAGATCCAGCCGCCCGGGAAGGTCGTGCCGAAGCTGATGCGGCCCGGCATCCGGATCGGCAAGCCCCTGGACTTCAGCCGCTACCAGGGCATGGAGCACGACCGGTTCGTGCTGCGCGCGGTGACCGACGAGGTCATGTACGAGATCATGAAGCTGTCCGGCCAGGAGTACGTCGACATGTACGCCACGGCCATGAAGCGGCAGCTGACCGAAGCGGCCAAGGCGCAGAAGGAAGCCGAGAAGGCGGCCAGGGCCGCACTCGCGCGGGCGGAGAAGGAACAGGCCGAGAAGGAAAAGCAGACGGAGCAGCGGCGGACCGGGCCCTAGGGGCTTCTGATGGATCTACGTGGAAGAAGGAGCGGCGTTCGGTGCGTGCGGCGAGCGTGCGTGCCGGGCGTCGTGACGCTACGGAGATCCATCAGAAGCCCCCTAGTCGGGGCGTCGGACGGGGGGCGGGGGAGATGGCCGAGCGTGAGCGTGTGATGAGGATGTCGGTCGAGCAGCCGCTGTGGCGTGCGCTCACCGCGTACCGGGTGCTCACGATGCTCTACGCGGTCGGCCTGTTCGCCACCGCCTACGAGGAGTTCCCCCGCCCCTGGATCGCCGTCGCCTACTACGCCGTGCTCGGCACCTGGACCCTGGCCACCCTGCCCCGGGTCGCGAACGCGGCCCGCTGCACCAAGCGGTTCCTCGCCGCCGACCTCACCGTCGCCCTCACCGGCATCCTGCTCACGCCCGTCGCCGACGCGCACGAGCGGGTCCAGGCGGGCGGGCCGACCCTGCCGTCGATATGGACCGCCGGTGCCGTCCTCGCCTTCGCCATCAAGGGCGGCTGGCGCTGGGCGGCCCTCGCCTCCGGCCTGGTGGCCGTCGCCAACCTGATCGAGCGCGGCAGCCCGGCCCGCGACACCGTCCACAACGTCCTCCTGGTCTGCATCGCCTCCATCGCCATCGGCTACGTCGTCGAGGTCGCCCGCGCCTCCGAGCGCACCCTCGCCCGCGCCCTGGAGATCGAGGCCGCCACCCGGGAGCGCGAGCGGCTCGCCCGGGACATCCACGACAGCGTGCTCCAGGTGCTGGCCATGGTGCAGCGCCGCGGGGCCGTGATCGGGGGAGAGGCCGCCGAGCTGGGCAGGATGGCCGGCGAGCAGGAGGTGGCGCTGCGCACGCTGGTCTCCGGCGGGCTGGTGCCCGTCTCCCGCGTCTCGGACGACGCCGCCGAGGGCGCTCTCGTCCGGGCCGTCGACGAGGAGCCGGACGACAGCGGCCCCGTCGACCTGCGCACCCTGCTCGCACCGTACGCCGCGGCCCGGGTCAGCCTCGCCGAGCCCGGCGCGCCCGTGCCGCTGGCGCCGGCCGCCGCCCGGGAGGTGGCCGCGGCGGTGGGGGCCGCCCTGGACAACGTCCGCCGGCACGCCGGTGAGGACGCGCGCGCGTGGATCCTGGTCGAGGACGAGCCGGACGAGGTCATCGTCACCGTGCGCGACGACGGCCCCGGCATCCCGGAGGGACGGCTCGTCCAGGCCGAGGGCGAGGGACGGCTCGGCGTCGCCCTGTCCATCCGCGGCCGGCTGCGCGACCTCGGCGGCAGCGCCGAGCTGGTCTCGGTCCCGGGCCAGGGCACGGAGGTCGAGCTGAAGGTACCGAAGGACGTGACGAACACACGGGGGAAGGCGGAGCAGCGATGACGGAGAGCGCCGAGGAGCGGCGGGACCCGATCAGGGTCATGGTCGTCGACGACCACCCCATGTGGCGCGACGCCGTCGCCCGCGACCTGGCCGAGTCGGGTTTCGAGGTGGTCGCCACGGCGGGCGACGGCGACCAGGCCGTGCGCCGCGCCAAGGCCACCACGCCCGACGTCCTCGTGCTCGACCTGAACCTGCCCGCCAAGCCCGGCGTGCAGGTCTGCAAGGAGGTCGTCGCGGCCAACCCCGCGCTGCGGGTCCTCGTGCTGTCGGCGAGCGGCGAGCACGCCGACGTCCTGGAGGCGGTGAAGTCCGGCGCGACCGGCTACCTGCTGAAGTCCGCCTCCACCGAGGAACTGCGGGACGCGGTCCGCCGCACGGCCGTCGGCGACCCGGTCTTCACCCCCGGCCTCGCCGGGCTGGTCCTCGGCGAGTACCGCCGCCTGGCCTCCGATCCCGGCCCCGCCCCGGACACCGACGCACCCAAGGCGCCCCGGCTCACCGACCGCGAGACCGAGGTGCTGCGCCTGGTCGCCAAGGGCCTGAGCTACAAGCAGATCGCCGAACGCCTGGTCATCTCCCACCGCACCGTGCAGAACCACGTCCAGAACACCCTCGGCAAGCTCCAGTTGCACAATCGCGTGGAGCTCGTGCGGTACGCGATCGAGCGCGGCCTCGACGACGAGTGAGGCGCACGTCACACTGACCCTTCGTCAGGCACCTGCGGCGAAGGGACTGTTCCATGCGCGTCGGAGTACTGACCGGAGGCGGCGACTGCCCCGGCCTCAACGCCGTCATCCGGGCCATCGTCCGCAAGGGCGTGCAGGAGTACGGCTATGACTTCACCGGCTTCCGGGACGGCTGGCGAGGACCCCTGGAGAACGCCACCGTCCGTCTCGACATCCCCGCCGTGCGCGGCATCCTGCCCCGCGGCGGCACCATCCTCGGATCCTCGCGGACCAACCCCTTGAAGGTGGAGAACGGCATACGCCGGATCCGGCAGACCCTCGCCGGGCTGGAGGTCGAGGCGCTCATCGCCATCGGCGGCGAGGACACCCTGGGCGTGGCCGCCCGCCTGTCCGAAGAACACGGCGTGCCCTGCGTGGGTGTCCCGAAGACGATCGACAACGACCTGTCCGCCACCGACTACACCTTCGGCTTCGACACCGCCGTCGGGATCGCGACCGAGGCCATCGACCGGCTGCACACCACCGCCGAGTCCCATATGCGTGTCCTGGTCGTGGAAGTGATGGGCCGGCACGCCGGCTGGATCGCCCTGCACTCGGGCCTGGCCGGCGGCGCCAACGTCATCCTCATCCCCGAGCAGCGCTTCGACGTCGAACAGGTGTGCTCCTGGGTGACCTCCCGCTTCCGGGCGTCGTACGCGCCGATCGTGGTCGTCGCCGAGGGGGCGATGCCGAAGGACGGCGACATGGTCCTCAAGGACCAGTCGCTGGACTCCTTCGGGCACGTCCGGCTGTCCGGGGTCGGCGAGTGGCTCGCCAAGGAGATCGAGAAGCGCACGGGCAACGAGGCCCGCACCACGGTCCTCGGGCATGTGCAGCGCGGCGGCACCCCCAGCGCCTTCGACCGCTGGCTCGCCACCCGCTTCGGGCTGCACGCCATCGACTGTGTCCGCGACCGCGACTTCGGCCGGATGGTCGCCCTGCGCGGCACGGACATCGTCCGTGTCCCCATCGCGGACGCCACGACCCGGCTGAAGACCGTGGACCTGGCGCTGTACGAGGAGGTGGGGGTGTTCTTCGGCTGACCGCCCGCTCCCGGGTGCCGGTCGGGGCCGGGCGGCCCCGACCGGAGCCGTGTCAGAGCGACGGCGCGTCCGCGCCCCGCAACCGCCCCACCAGTTCGCGCACGACCCGCGCCCCGTTCAGCGTCAGCACCGACTCGGGGTGGAACTGCACGCCGGCGAACCCGGCGGTGCGCAGCGCGTGCACCTCACCGTTCGCGGCGCGCGCGACCTCGACTCCGTGCGCCGCCAGCTCGGCCGCCGTCTCGTCGTCGCAGCGCGCCACGAAGCTGTTGTAGAAGCCGACGGTCTCCCGCCGCCCGAACAGCTCGATCTCCGTCTGCGCCCCCTGGTACGGCACCTCCTTGCGCACGATGTCCAGCCCCAGCTCCGCCGCGATCAGCTCGTGGCCGAGGCAGACGCCCAGCACGCCCTGCCGTTCGCCTCTGATCACCTCGGCGGTCAGGGAGCGCAGGAACCGCATCTTGGGGTCCGCCGGGTCGGACGGGTCTCCCGGCCCGGGGCCGAGCACCACGGGTCCCTCGTGAGCGAGCACCGCCTCCCGCAGCCCCGGCTCGTCGTACCGCCGCACGCTCACCTCCAGGCCGCTGGAGCGCAGCACGTGCGCGAGCATCGCCGTGAAGGTGTCCTCGCCGTCGACGACCAGGGCGTGGCCGGCCCGTTCGTCCGCGCGCTCCCGCATGCGCAGCCAGAAGGGCGCGAGCGAGGCCCGGCGTGCGTCCAGCGCGGCCCGCACGCGCGGGTCGTCGGCCAGGCGCGGGCGGGTGTGCTCCGCACGCGGCCGTGACGGCCGTACTCCCAGTGCCGCCAGCACACCCGCCGCCTTGGCGTGCGTCTCGGCCACCTCGCCCGCCGGGTCCGAGCCACGCACCAGGGTCGCACCGACCGGTACCCGCAGTCGCCCGCCCGCGTCGATGTCGGCGGTGCGGATGAGGATGGGGGAGTCCAGCGTCTGGACCCCGCCCGGGTCCCGGCCGACCAGCGCCAGCGCCCCGGCGTAGTACCCGCGGCCGCCGCTCTCGTGCCGCTCGATCACCCGGCAGGCGTTCTGCACCGGCGAGCCGGTGACCGTCGCCGCGAACATGGTCTCCTTCAGGACCTCCCGCACGTCCAGCGAGGACCTGCCGCGCAGTTCGTACTCGGTGTGCGCGAGGTGCGCCATCTCCTTCAGCCGGGGCCCGACCACGACCCCGCCCCGGTCGCCGACGGTGCACATCATCTTGAGCTCCTCGTCGACGACCATCGACAGCTCCTCGATCTCCTTGCCGTCGGCGAGGAAGTCCAGCAGGTGCTCGGGCGTCGGCCCCTCGGCGGGGTAGCGGTACGTCCCGCTGATCGGGTTCATGACGACCGTGCCCCCGGACATCCGCACGTGCACCTCGGGGCTCGCCCCGACCAGCGTGCGGTCCCCGGTGTGCACGACGAACGTCCAGTACGCCCCCCGCTCGCCCTCCAGCAGCCGCCGGAACAGCGCGAGGGCGTCGGTCCGCCCGAATCCGGGGATCTCACCCTCGTACGTCCGCCGGATCACGAAGTTGGCGCCCTCGCCCCGGCCGATCTCCTCCTCCAGCACGCGCCCGACGATCCGCGCGTACTCCTCGTCGGGGACGTCGAAGCCCCCGCCGTCGACGCGGACGTCGTGCGCCGGGAGCTGCTCCAGCGCCTCGGCCAGCGGGACGGTGCAGGACTCCTCGGGCGTGAGCGCCAGCAGGGGGGTGCCGTCGTCGCGGACGTCGAAGCCGCGCTCGCGGATCTGCCGGAAGGGCACCAGCGCGAGGCACGTGTCGGGCAGGTCGGCGAGACGGTCGTAGCCGGCGACCGGGCCGATCAGGACGTCGATCCCGTCGTGGTCCCGGCCGGGCGTCCGGCGGCGGAGCAGGGCGAACGGACGGGGATCGTCCGGCAGCTGTGTCAGGTCCATGGAGTGAGTTCCTCTTCCGTCGCATCACGTCGATGTCGAGGAGGAACGACCCCGGAAACACCGAAGGCCGCCCCTCGGGCGGCCTTCGCGAAGTGGTGAGTACGCGCAGTCAGCGGGCCGCCGGATGAGCGGTCCACCACCAGGTCTGGGTCGAGTGCGCGAACATGGCAGGCACCCTACCCCACGTCCGAGGGGTGCACGGGTGTCTCAATTGCTGGGCATGGCTCAGGACGCCCGAGACGACCCCGTAGTGTTGAGGTCGTGACCGTGAACGCTAAGACCAGCGCGAGTGCTGGCAACACCTGGCGAAACCTGCCCGCGGCGCAGCAGCCCGAGTACCCCGACACCGAGGCTCTGCGCGCAGTGATCGCGGACCTCGAGTCGTATCCGCCGCTCGTCTTCGCGGGCGAGTGCGACCAGCTGCGCGCCCGGATGGCGGCCGTCGCCAAGGGAGAGGCGTTCCTCCTCCAGGGCGGCGACTGCGCCGAGGCCTTCGACGCCGTGTCCGCGGACCACATCCGCAACAAGCTCAAGACGCTGCTCCAGATGGGCGCCGTGCTCACGTACGCCGCCTCGGTGCCGGTCGTGAAGGTCGGCCGCATCGCCGGCCAGTACTCCAAGCCGCGCTCCAAGGGGACCGAGACCCGCGACGGCGTGACGCTGCCGACGTACCGCGGCGACTCCGTCAACGGCTTCGAGTTCAACGAGAAGGCCCGCGTCCCGGACCCCGAGCGCCTGAAGCGGATGTACCATGCGTCCGCCTCCACACTCAACCTGGTGCGCGCCTTCACCACCGGCGGCTACGCCGATCTGCGCCAGGTGCACGCCTGGAACCAGGACTTCGTGAAGTCGTCCCCGTCCGGCCAGCGCTACGAGCAGCTCGCCCGCGAGATCGACAACGCGCTGAACTTCATGCACGCCTGCGGGGCCGACCCCGAGGAGTTCAAGACCGTCGAGTTCTTCTCGTCGCACGAGGCGCTGCTGCTCGACTACGAGTCCGCCCTGACCAGGGTCGACTCCCGCACCGGGCAGCTGTACGACGTCTCGGCCCACATGGTGTGGATCGGTGAGCGCACTCGGCAGCTGGACCACGCGCACATCGAGTTCGCCTCACGCATCCGCAACCCGATCGGCATCAAGCTGGGTCCGACGACCACCGCCGAGGACGCGCTGCAGTACATCGAGCGCCTCGACCCCGAGCGGGAGCCGGGCCGGCTGACCTTCATCGTCCGCATGGGCGCCGACAAGGTCCGCGACAAGCTCCCCGAGCTGGTCGAGAAGGTCACCGCCTCCGGCGCGACCGTGGCCTGGGTGACCGACCCGATGCACGGCAACACCTTCGAGGCGGCCTCCGGGCACAAGACCCGCCGCTTCGACGACGTGCTCGACGAGGTCAAGGGCTTCTTCGAGGTCCACAAGGCCCTCGGCACCCACCCGGGCGGCATCCACGTGGAGCTCACCGGCGACGACGTCACCGAGTGCGTGGGCGGCGGCGACGAGATCTTCGTCGACGACCTGCACCAGCGCTACGAGACGGCCTGCGACCCGCGGCTCAACCGCAGCCAGTCGCTCGACCTGGCGTTCCTCGTGGCCGAGATGTACAGGGACCAGTAGCGGGTCCGCCTGTTACCGGGGCAAGGACTGGGGCGCGGATCACACGATCCGCGCCCCTCTCCACTTTTGTGCTCCGGACCCGCCGGGTAAGGTTAGGTTAGCCTCACCGATCACCGGGGACGGCGCCAGAGAACGACCCCGTCGGGAGGTGAACCGCGTGTACGTCTGCAGTTGCTTCGGGATCACCGAGCAGCAGGTCAAGCAGCACGCGGACGGCGGCGCCTGCACGCCCCGCCAGATTGCCTCCGCCTGCAAGGCGGGCACGGACTGCGGCTCGTGCGTGCGCCGCATCCAGGCGATCCTGGGCAGGGGAGCCTGCCCTCGCCGCGACCTGGCCGACCGGGGCGAGCCGGCGCTCGCCGAACTGGAAGACGCCGCCTAGGGCGACAGGCGCCGCTGGTGTCGCGGCACTAGCTCGGCTGCTCGATCTGCTGCGCGATGTACAGCGCCTCGCCGAGCTTGTCGATGAGCTCCAGCTGCGTGTCCAGGTAGTCGATGTGGTGCTCCTCGTCCTCCAGGATCGACTCGAAGAGGTTCGCGGACGTGACGTCGCCCTTGCTGCGCATCACCTCGATGCCACGCCTGAGGCGGTCGATCGCCTCGACCTCCACCTGGCGGTCCGCCTGGAACATCTCGGTGACCGTCTGGCCGACCCGCACATGGAAGAGCCGCTGGTAGTTGGGCAGACCGTCCAGCATGAGGATGCGCTCGGTGATCTTGTCCGCGTGCTTCATCTCATCGATGGACTCTTCACGCGTGTACTTGGCGAGCTTGGTCCAGCCCTTGTTGTCCTGGATCCGGTAGTGCAGCCAGTACTGGTTGATCGCCGTCAGCTCGCCGGTCAACTGCTCGTTGAGAAATTCGAGAACCTCGGGGTCGCCCTGCATCGCAGAGGCTCCTTCCATGCGGGGGAACTGACAGGTTGCGCCGCATGATTCCACTGGCGGAGAAGATCGTCCAGTAAGTCTTCACTTAGTAAGTAAGGGCATGCTTAGTCGAGTTTGTCCGCTTTCAGGGTGGCCCCGGTCAGGGGCATCAGCCGAGGTCTGTCAGGATGGAGTCATGGGTCAGCCGCTGGAACACGAATCGGGAGAAGGGCGCGACCCAGCAGGTGCGACGCAGCCCGACCTGCCCCCGGGGCAGCGGCTGCAGCGCGGCTGGCCGGTCACGCACTACGGGCCCGTCCCCAAGTTCCGGCCCGAGCGCTGGGAGTTCCGGGTCTTCGGAGCCACCGCCGACGGCGGCAAGCACTGCTGGACCCACGAGGAGTTCACCGCCCTGCCCCACACCACCGTCGTGGCCGATCTGCACTGCGTCACGAAGTTCAGCATGCTCGGCGCGGAGTGGGGCGGCATCCCCGCGCGCACGATCCTCGACCTCGCCCCGCCCGCGGACGACGTCACCCATGTGATGGTGTGGGCCGAGTACGGATTCAGCTCCAACCTCCGGCTGTCCGACTTCGCCGACGAGCGGGTCCTGTTCGCCACCCACAAGGGCGGCGAGCTGCTCACCGCCGAGCACGGCTTCCCGCTGCGCCTGATCGTGCCCCACCTGTACGCCTGGAAGGGACCCAAGTGGGTGCGCGGTGTGGAGTACATGACCGCCGACCGGCGGGGCTTCTGGGAGGAGCGCGGCTACCACAACATCGGCGACCCCTGGCAGGAGCAGCGCTACTCCTACCAGGAGGAGCCCGGGGACGGCCCCGGCATCTGACGCCTCAGCCGTCGCGCAGCTTCTTCAGCCGCTCCACGTCCCCGGCGTGCCCCTGCCTGCCGCCCGGCGTCTCGATGATCAGCGGCACCCCCTCGGTCGCGGGATGCGTCATCAGCGCCCGGAACGGGTCCTCCCCGATGTGGCCGACGCCGATGTTCTCATGCCGGTCCTTGTGCGCGCCCACCACGTCCTTGGAGTCGTTGGCGTGGATCAGTTTCAGCCGGCCCTCGCCCACCGTGCCCACCAGCAGGTCCAGCGTCCGGTGCATGCCGCTCGGGCCGGTCAGGTCGTGACCGGCGGCGAAGATGTGGCAGGTGTCCAGGCACACGCCGAGCATCGGATGGGCGTCCAGTGCCTCGAAGTACGGGCCGAAGTCCCAGGTCCGTGAGCACAGGGAGGCGCCCTGGCCGGCCGTCGACTCCAGCAGCAGGAACGGGTCGTCGTCGTGGGTCAGCTCGTCCAGCAGCGGCAGGAGATGCTCCCGGACCTGCTTCAGCGCCACCGACCGCTCGCGGCCGCCGGTCGCGCTGCCGGTGTGCACGACCACGCCCAGCGCCCCGATCTCCCGCGCGCGCCGCAGCGAGTGCCGCAGGGACTCCACCGAGCGCTCCACGGTCGCCTCGGTGTGCGAGCCGAAGTTGATCAGGTAGGGGGCGTGCACATAGGCCGGGATCGACTCGGCGGCGCAGGCCGCGCGGAAGGCCTCGTCCTGCTTCGGGTTTCCGGTCGGCGTGGCCCAGCCGCGCGGGTTGGCGACGAAGACCTGGACGGTCTCCGCCTTCAGGTCACGGGCGTACGACAGACCGACGGAGTGGAGGCCACCGGCCACGGGGACGTGGCCGCCCACGGGATTGCGGGGAGGGCCGGACAGCTGACTGTTCACCCGTTCAGGGTGTCATGCGTCCGGCCCCGTCCCGGCCACGGGCTCCCTGCCCGCGTCGGTCACCTGATCTTGATGGTGATCGTCGAGCCCTTGGGCGCGGTCTCGCCGCCCTCGACCGACTGGCCCTTGACGGTGTCGCCGAACAGGCCGAGCAGGCCGCGGTCCTCCTTGACCTGGAACCCGGCGGCCTCCAGCGCCTTCCTCGCGTCGTCCACGCGGTCGCCGACCACGTCCGGGACCTCGATCATCTCGGGGCCCTTGGACACCGTCAGCGTCACGGTGGCGCCCTCGGCAACCCGACTGTCGGCCTTCGGGGACTGCGCCGCGACCTGGCCCTTGTCGAACTCGTCCGAGGTGACCTGCCGGGGCGAGACCTTCACGCTCAGACCAGCCTCCTGCAGCTCCGCCCAGGCGTCCTCCTCGCTCTCACCGGTGACATCGGGGACGTCGACCGGGGCGCCCTTGCTGACGACGAGAGCGATCGCCGAGCCTGCCCGTCGCTCGGTGCCGGCGGCGGGCTTCGTGCTGATCACGTGACCCTTGTCCATGTCCTCGCTGAACTCCTGCGTGACCATGCCGGGCTCCAAGCCGTCCGACCTCAGCCGCTCCTTGGCCCGGGCCAGTCGATCCCCCGCCACATCCGGCACGTTCACCGTCTCCGGGCCGTCGGAGACGGTGAACGACACGGAATCGTTGACCCGGATACGGCTGCCCGGCTCGGGCTGGGTGCCGATGATCGTGCCGCGCTCGACGGTGTCACTGTAGTCGTGGCTGACCTTGCCGACCTCGAGCCCGGCGTCCTCCAGCTGCTGCCGGGCCTGCGCTTCGGTCTTCGACAGCAGCGCCGGGACCTTGGTGAACTGGCCGGAGTTGATGTACCAGACGCCCGCGCCGACACCGAGGACCAGCAGCAGGGCGGTGACGATCGAGAGGACGCCACGCCGCGGCAGGCGCCCCCGGAGTGGTGGCGGAGGCGGCGTCCGCAGCCGGCTGGTGCGGTGCACCTCCGGCTCGGCGTCCTCGTCGACGGGCAGCGGCCGCGGCACCGTCAGCGCCCGCGGGATCACGCTCGTCCGGTCGTCGGCGTTGTCGTGGTGCGCCGTGAGCGCCTGCGGCGGCACCGCGTCCAGCTGGTCCTCGCTGAGCCGGCCGCGTCCGTCGCGGACCCGCGCGAGCAGCGCCACCGCGTCGTGCGGGCGGATCTCCGGGGTGCGGGCGGTCGCCGAGGCCACCACCTCGTCCAGCTCGTACGCCAGGCCCGGCACGGCGGCCGAAGGCGGCGGCACGTCCTCGTGCAGGTGCTTGTAGAGGATCACGGCGGGGGAGTCCCCGTCGTGCGGCTTGTCGCCGGTCAGCATCTCGTACAGCATCACGCCGCAGGCGTACACGTCGACGCGGGGGGCGGCGGTGCCGTTCTCTATCTGCTCGGGGGCGAGGTACGAGACCGTGCCGAGGACGGTGCCGGTGGTGTTCGTCACCGTGTCCACGGCCCGGACGAGCCCGAAGTCGGCGACCTTGACCCGGCCGTCGTCCCCTATGAGGACGTTCTCGGGCTTCATGTCACGGTGCACGAACCCGGCGCGGTGGGCGGCGCCCAGCGCGGCCAGCACCGGCTCCAGGATGTCCAGGGCGGCGCGCGGCTGCAGGGCCCCGCGCTCGCGCAGCACGTCGCGCAGGGTGCAGCCCGCCACGTACTCCATCGCCAGGTACACGTACGAGCCGTCGGTGCCCTGGTCGAAGACCTGCACCACGTTCGGATGGGCCAGCCGGGCCACCGACTTCGCCTCGCGGATGAACCGCTCGACGAACGAGGCGTCGACCGCGAGCGCGGGGTGCATCACCTTGAGCGCGAGGACCCGGTCGAGCCGGGTGTCCACGGCCCGGTAGACCGTGGCCATCCCGCCGACCGCGATCCGCGCGTCGATGCGATACCGGCCGTCGAGCACCTGCCCGACCAAGGGGTCCTGAAGGGTCGTGTCCACGCAGGCGAGTGTACGAGTCGGCACCGACAGCTCTCCCGCCCCGCCCGATTTCGGGGCGCGACTGCAGCCGACCTGTGACGTGTGTCCGCCCCCCGCCGCGGGCATGCGTGCCGCTCGGGGCGGCACGGGTGGGCGCGGCCGCAGCCCGCTACGCCGGGCTGCGGACCGACCCGCCCCCGGCACCGGCGCGGGTCACCGGAAAGCAGGCCGCTCCGGATCGAGCACGGCCATACCCTCACCCGGCGAAGACGCCTGCGCGAAGTGCCGCCGCGGGATACGCCCGGCTCGATACGCCAACCGCCCGGCTTCCACCCCGCTCCTCATGGCGGAAGCCATCAGCACGGGCTCCTGCGCCCGCGTCACCGCCGAGGCGAGCATCACACCCGCGCACCCCAGCTCCATCGCCAGCGCCGCGTCCGAGGCCGTCCCGGCACCGGCGTCCAGGATCACCGGCACGCGCGCGTGCTCCACGATCAGCTGGAAGTTGTGCGGGTTGCGGATCCCCAGCCCGGAGCCGATCGGCGAGCCGAGCGGCATGACCGCCGCACAGCCCGCGTCCTCCAGCTTCCGCGCCAGCACCGGGTCGTCGTTGGTGTACGGCAGCACCGTGAACCCGTCGTCGACCAGCGTCTCGGCCGCCTCCAGCGTCTCGATCGGGTCCGGCAGCAGCGTGCGCTCGTCGGCGATGACCTCCAGCTTGATCAGGTCGGTGCCGAGGGCCTCGCGCGCGAGACGGGCGGTGAGGACGGCCTCGCCGGCCGTGAAGCAGCCCGCCGTGTTGGGCAGCACCCGGATGCCGAGCCGGTCCAGGACGGACAGCACCGAACCGTGCACCGAGGCGTTCACCCGGCGCATCGCGACGGTCGTCAGTTCCGTCCCCGAGGCGACGAGCGACCGCTCCAGCACCTCCAGGCTGGGCGCCCCGCCCGTGCCCATGATCAGACGGGACGTGAACGACGTACCACCGAGGACGAACGGATCGTCGGCCATGGTCAGCCTCCTTGGACGGCCGTGAGGACTTCCACCCGGTCTCCCTCGGAGAGCGGCGTGGCGGACCACTGCGTGCGCGGGACGACGGTTTCGTTGAGGGCCGCGGCCACGCCCGAGGACGAGGCGGTGAGCGACCTCACGACGGTGTCGAGGGCCGTACCGGGCCGGACGTCCCGGGGCTCCCCGTTGACGGAGATGTTCATGCGGGCTGCTCCGTGAGTGCGGTGGCGGGGCTGAAGCGCTTCGGCGTGAAGGGCCGGGCCTCCGCGGGCAGTTCGCCCGTCGTCAGGACGTGTGCCAGGGCGTCGCCGGTCACCGGCGTGAGCAGGACGCCGTTGCGGTAGTGCCCGGTGGCCAGCGACAGACCCTCCAGGCCGGTCGGGCCGAGCAGCGGCGCGTTGTCGGGAGAGCCGGGGCGCAGCCCGGCCCGGGTCTCGGTGAGCGGCAGCTCGGTGATGCCCGGAACCAGCTCGTGCGCGTCCCGCAGCAGTTCGTACACGCCGCCCGCGGTCACGGTGGTGTCCCAGCCCAGCTCCTCGCTGGTCGCCCCGATGACCAGCTCGCCGCTCTCGCGCGGCACGAGGTAGACGTGGCTGCCGCGCACCACCGCGCGAACGGTCCGGCTCAGGAACGGCCCGGGCCGCTGCGGCATCGTCAGCCGCACCACCTGCCCCTTCACCGGGCGCACCGGAGGCAGCACGTCCCGCGGAATCCCCGCGAGCCGCCCGCTGAGGCTGCCCCCGGCGAGCACCACCTGCCCGGCGGCCGGCGCGGTCCCGTCGGCCAGGACGGCACCCGCGGCCCGGTCCCGTACGACGGTCAGCCGCTGCGCCCACGCCCGGTGGAAGACCACACCGGCCCGCTCGCACGCGGCCACCAGGGCCCCGGCCAGCCGCCGCGGGTCGATCTGGTGATCACCGTCGACCCGGAGCCCGCCGCGCACGCCCGGCGCGAGCATCGGCTCCAGGCGCCGGCACTCGCGTCCCGACAGCCACTGCGAGTCCAGCCCCGACTGCTGCTGAAGGGTGTGCAGTTCACGCAGGTGGGCCCGGTCGTCGGCGTCCAGGGCCACGGCGAGCGTGCCGCAGCGGCGGTAGCCGAGGTCCTGGCCGGTCAGCTCGGTGAGCTCGGCGGCGAAGTCCGGGTAGCGCCGGGCCGAGGCGAGGTTCAGGCCGAGCAGGGTCTGCTCGCCGTAGTGCAGTTCCGTGACGGCGGCCAGCATGCCGGCCGCCACCTGTGCGGCTCCGCCGCCGGGCTCGGGGTCCACGACGGCCGTGGCGAGCCCGCGTTGCGCGGCCCGCCAGGCCGTGGCCAGGCCGATGATCCCGCCCCCGATGACCAGGACGTCTGATGTGGTGGACGTAGGCGACATGGGCGTCCAGCCCCTCCCTTCGCCGGCATGACCCGGATCAGGTTCGTACGGTCGGAGGCCGCCAGCCTCCCTCTCAGCCCGGTGCGTCCGGGCTCCCGCGAGTGCTTTACGTTGGCCACCCTAGCCCGATGCCGCACGCCGCAGTAAGGGAGCCTCCGCCCATGGCCCGATCCCTCGACGGTCTCGTCCTCGCCCCGGTCGCCGACCAGGCACCCGGTCAGGTGGGCGTCCGCACCCGGTTCGCGTACCACGAGCGGCAGGGCGAGATCTGGGCCGAGTACAGCGGCGGCGACGTCGTACGGGGGCATCTCGTGGGTACCCGGGAAGGTGACCGGCTGGACTTCCGGTACGTCCAGCTCCAGCGGGACGGCACCACGTCCTCGGGGCACTGCGTCTCGGCGGTCGTGGAGCTGCCGGACGGGCGGGTGCGGCTGGAGGAGACCTGGGCGTGGGAGTCCCGGCGGGGCGCCGGTACGAGCGTTGTGGAGCAGGTCACGGCGCATGAGCACTGACTGACAACGCGTCAGGTGTCTATGGTGATCAAGTGAGCGAGCAGACGCAGGAACCAGGTTCACCCGCGCCCCGGCGCGTGGTCGTGGCGGGTGCGGGCATGGCCGGGGTGCAGACCGCCGTCGCGCTGCGCGAGCGGGGCTTCACCGGCGATGTGATCCTGATCGGCGCCGAGCCGCACCAGCCCTACGACCGGCCGCCGTTGTCCAAGGCCGTCCTGCTCGGCAAGTCCGAGGGCTCCGCCTTCGACGTCGACTTCGACGCCCTCGGCATCGAACTGCGGCTCGGCTGCGAGGTGCTGGGCCTGCGCCCCGCCGACCACGAGCTGGACACCGAGGACGGGCCCGTGCCCTACGACGCCCTGGTCGTCGCGACCGGCGCCGAACCGGTCCGGCTGCCCGGCGCGGAGGGCGTGCCCGGCGTGCATCTGCTGCGCACCCTGGACGACGCCGAGCGGCTGCGGCCGGTGCTGGCCCGCCGGCAGGACATCGTGGTCGTCGGCGGGGGCTGGATCGGCGCGGAGTTCGCCACCGCCGCGCGCGAGGCGGGCTGCGCGGTGACCGTCGTGGAGGCCGCCGAACGGCCGCTCGCCGGGGCGCTGCCCGCCGAAGTCGCCGCCCCGATGGCCGGCTGGTACGCCGACGCGGGAGCCGTACTGCGGACGCACGCGCGCGTGGAGCGCGTCGAGCCGGGTGCCGTGCTCCTCGACGACGGCACCCGGCTGCCCGCGGGCGCGGTCGTCGTCGGCATCGGCGCCCGGCCCGCCACGGCCTGGCTGGCCGGTTCCGGCATCGCGCTCGGCGCCCACGCCGAGGTCCTGGCCGACGAGCATCTGCGCACGTCCGTACCGGACGTGTACGCGGTCGGCGACTGCGCCTCCTTCCCCTCCGGGCGCTACGGCGAGCGCCTGCTGGTCCACCACTGGGACAACGCCCTCCAGGGGCCGCGCACGGTCGCCGTGAACATCGTCGGCCGGGCCACGGGGGAGACACCGGCGGTGTACGACCCGGTGCCCTACTTCTGGTCCGAGCAGTTCGGGCGCTTCGTCCAGTACGCCGGGCACCACGCCGCCGCGGACACGACCCTGTGGCGGGGCGAGCCCTCCGGACCGGCCTGGACGGTGTGCTGGCTGCGCGGTGAGCGGCTGGTCGCGCTGCTGGCGGTCGGCCGGCCGCGGGACCTGGCGCAGGGCCGGCGCCTGATCGAGTCGGGCGCGCGGATGAATCCGGTCCTGCTGGTGGATCCGGCCAGGCCCCTGAAGGCCGCGACGAGGTAGGCGCCGGGGCTCGCGCGCGGGGCCGGGGCGGCGCTGCGGGCCCGGCGCGTCCGCCGGGTGGACGGGGCCGACTTCCGACTGTCAGTGGCAAATGGCAGGCTTGTTTCCGTGACCGAGATTGACGCAAAGATCGATGCTCTCGTCCCCGCCTGGCTCACCCTCCCCGACATCGCCGAACAGTTCGGCGTCGAGGTGACGCGTGTGCGGCAGCTGGTCAAGGACGGCCAGCTCATCGCCGTACGCCGCGGTGAGAACCGCGCGCTGCACGTTCCCGCCGCCTTCATCGACGGGGATAAGGTCGTCAAGGGCCTGTCCGGGACCTTGACGCTCCTGCGGGACGACGGCTTCACGGACGAAGAGATGCTGGAGTGGCTCTTCACCCCGGACCCCAGCCTGCCCGGCACCCCCGCGCAGGCGCTCAGCGAGAATCGCGGCACGGAGGTGAAGCGCCGCGCCCAGGCGCTCGCGGTCTGACCCGGCCGCGACGGACAACCGTCCGGTGCTGTGAACGGGGCCGGAACCGTCCGGTGCCGTGAGCGGGGCCGGGCCTGAACAACCGCCCGACGCGGGGGCCGTGGCCCACGGGTCACGGCCCGGGGCGACTCCCCTCGCGTCCGGGGTGTGCTCGTACCCGGCCGGGCCGGGGCGGGCGTAAGGTGCCCGGGGCGTTCGCCGCGGGCACCGTCGCCGGGCGGGGCGCTCCAGCGCCCCTCCCCGCCGACAGCCGTGCGGACGCACGCCCATGCCGCCGACGCGCGTACGGGCCCCTCCCGCACGCCATCGACACCCTGGGGGACACGCATGACCGGCACCGCCGCCACCGCACGGGCCCAGCTCGCCGACGCCCGCGTCTACCTCTGCACCGACGCACGCAGGCGGCAGGGCGACCTCGGGGAGTTCCTCGACGCCGTGCTGGCCGGCGGGGTGGACATCGTGCAGTTGCGCGACAAGGGCATGGAGGCGGGCGAGGAGCTGGAGCACCTGGCCGTCTTCGCCGACGCCTGCGCCCGGCACGGCAAACTCCTCGCGGTCAACGACCGTGCGGACGTCGCCCACGCCGCGGGCTCCGACGTCCTGCACCTCGGCCAGGGAGACCTCCCGGTCCCCGCGGCCCGGGCGCTCCTCGGCGACGACATCCTGATCGGCCGCTCCACCCACGCCGAGACCGAGGCCGCCGAGGCCGCCGTCCAGCAGGGCGTGGACTACTTCTGCACCGGCCCGTGCTGGCCGACCCCCACCAAGCCCGGCCGCCACGCCCCCGGCCTGGATCTCGTCCGGTACACCGCCGCCCTCGGCACCGACCGCCCCTGGTTCGCCATCGGCGGCATCGACCTCGGCCGTCTCGACCAGGTCCTGGAAGCCGGGGCCCGGCGGGTCGTCGTCGTCCGGGCGATCACCGAGGCCGACGACCCGGGGGCCGCGGCGGCCGAGTTCGCGAAGCGGCTGCGGGGACAGTAGTCGGGACGGTTTGTCCAAGGGATGGACAACAAGTGGACAATCCGGGCAAATGTCGGCCACCGGTTGGGGGACCGACCGCCCCTGGCTAACCTGCCGGTATGGCCCTCGGCACCGCATCCATCAGGTCGGACCACGCGCGCACCGTCCGCGACATGCTCGCGGCCGGCAAGACGACGTACTCCTTCGAGTTCTACGCCCCCAAGACCCCGAAGGGCGAGCGGAACCTGTGGAACGCGCTGCGCCGGGTCGAGGCGGTGGCGCCCGACTTCGTCTCCGTGACCTACGGCGCGGGCGGTTCCACCAGGGCGGGCACGGTCAAGGCGACCGAGGCGATCGCCTCCGACACCACCCTCACCCCGATCGCCCACCTCACCGCGGTCGACCACTCGGTGGCCGACCTGCGCAACATCATCGGCCAGTACGCCGACGCCGGGATCCGCAACATGCTCGCCCTGCGCGGTGACCCGCCCGGCGACCCGATGGGCGACTGGGTCCCGCACCCGCGGGGCCTCGCCTACGCCGCCGAACTCGTGGAGCTGATCAAGGCGTCCGGCGACTTCTGCGTGGGCGTCGCCGCCTTCCCGGCGATGCACCCCCGCTCCGCCGACTGGGACACCGACGTCCGCCACTTCGTCGACAAGTGCCGAGCGGGCGCGGACTACGCCATCACGCAGATGTTCTTCCAGCCGGAGGACTACCTCCGGCTGCGCGACCGCGTCTCGGCCGCCGGCTGCGAGACCCCGATCATTCCCGAGGTCATGCCGATCGCGAGCGTGAAGACGCTGGAGCGGATCGGGTCCCTCACCAACGCCGCGTTCCCCGCCGCCCTGAAAGAGCGGATCCTCACAGCGAAGGACGATCCGGCCGCTGTACGCTCCATCGGGATCGAATTCGCCACGGAGTTCTGCGCGCGGCTGCTCGCCGAGGGTGTGCCCGGCTTGCACTTCATCACGCTCAACAACTCCACCGCGACACTGGAGATCTACGAGAACCTGGGCCTGCACCACTCATCGCAGGCCTAGACCGTTCGCACCGGTATACGACACACTGCGTAGCGGCCACTGGGAGAGGGGCGTACATGGGCTGGGCGGTCCTCTACATCGCGTTCGGCATCGTCGCGCTGTGGCTGCTGGGTGAGGTGCTGCTGCAGTACAAGGCGCGGCTGCGCTGGCGGCTGCTGGCCTTCGCCGGGTTCCTCGGGGTCGTCGTCGGTGTCCTGATCCCGTCGGTCGTCGTCATCGGCCTTGGCGCCGCCGCATTCGCGATCGGGCAGACCTACGTCACCCTGTCGTTCCGCAGCGGCTTCGCGTCCGGCTGGGCGATGAACGCGCCCGCGCTCGGCGGCAGCAAGCGCCGCCGCGGGGAGCGCGGCCGCCGGGAGCCGACCCTGGAGGTCTCCGGACTGGAGGCCGAGGGCGGCTACGACGACGAGGCCGACCCCTACCGCCGCGACCCGGCCGCCTACGGCGAGGACGACGACTACGACCGCGACGACGTCTTCACCCCGGCCCGCCCGGCCCACCAGCCGACGCCCGCCGAGTCCACCGCCGTCTACGAGCCGCAGCCCATGCCCGACGACACCGGCTCCTACGGTGTCTACGACAACGGGTACCAGGCCGGGGGGCAGCAGCCCCACGACCAGTACGCCGCTCAGGCCGCCGACCAGTCCTACGCCTACGACCACTCCGGCTACGGCCAGCAGCAGGGCTACGACGCCACCGGTCAGCAGCAGTACGCCGCCTACTCCGACCCGTACATCGGCTCGTCGAACTACGGCCAGGCCTCGTACGACACTTCGTACGGCGACCAGCAGTACTACGGCCAGCAGGGTTACGCCCAGGACCAGTACGCCGGCACCTACGGCGGCGAGACCCCGCCCGGCGGGGTGTGGGTCCCACAGCAGCGCGACACCGACGAGTACGGGCGGGAGCTGCCGCCCGAGCAGCCGTACCCCTATCAGGGGGGCGGGCAGCAGCCGCAGGGGAACGGGTTCGACGAGCAGTACCGTTTCTGAAGCGCGAACCCGGCAGGCGGCGGCGGGATCACTGCGAGCCGCGGAACTCCGGCCCCTCCACGATCAGTCCCGCCACCAGCGCGCCCGACATGCCCGCGTGCGGCAGCCCGCCGCCCGGGTGTGCCCAGCCGCCCACGGTGAACAGGCCGGGCACCCGTGTGGTGTTGGACGGATGCAGCAGCCGTCCGTCGGCCGCGGCCAGGGCCGGGACGGGGACCGCCCCGCCCTGCGCTCCCGTCGCGTCCTCGATGTCGGCCGGGGTGCGCACCTCGCGCCACAGGAGCCGGTCGCGCAGACCGGGCACGGCGCGTTCGGCGACGGTGAGCATGCGGTCGGCGAGGTCGTCGTGAGGCCGGCCGGGCCGCGCGGGCACCACCGTGGTGAGGGTGACCGCCTCGTGGTCCGCCGGGGCCAGGCGCGGATCGTCGGGCCGTAGCACCGCGACCGTGGGGCTCGGACTCCCGGCCGCCGTGCCGAACAGGGCGTCCAGCTCGGCCTCCCGATCCCGGGTGTGCACCACCGTGCGGTGCGCCGTACCCTCCGGGCGGGCCCCGCGCAGGGCCAGCAGAAGGGTCAGCCGGGCGGCCGCCGCGGGCTGCGGGGGCACCTCGCCCTCGCCCCGTACGGCGGTTCCCACCGATACCGTCAACCGGTCCAGGATGCCGGGCGCGACGCCTGCGACCACGAAGTCCGCTTCCGCCACCGACCCGTCGGCGAGTCGCACCCCCGACGCCCGGCCGTCCTTCTCCAGCACGCCGGTGACGTCGGCACCGAAGTGGAACTCGACCCTCCGGGCCAGGCACCGCTCGAACACCGCCCGCGCCAGCTCGCGCAGGCCACCGCGCACGTACCAGGTGCCGAAGGCGTGCTCCATGTACGGCAGTACGGCCGCGCTCGCCGGGGTGAGCCGGGGATCCAGGCCGTACAGGAGGGCGTGGCTCTCCAGGAGTGCCGCGAGCCGGGGGTCGCGCAGCTCCCAGGCGCCGATCTCGGCGAGTGTGCCGGCCCGCCGGGTGCGCAGCAGCCGCCGGTGGGGGACCGACGGGTAGGGCTCGCGCTCACCCAGCACCTGCCAGTCGCGCCACAGCGGCTCCTCCAGCAGCGGCCGGCGGGTGCGGTCCCAGGCCTCGCGGGCCCGGACGAGGAAGTCGCCCCAGCGCTGCCCGGCACCCGCGCCGAGCCCCTCGTCCAGGGCGGCGACGACGCCCGCGCGCGAGGCGTTCGGCAGCGACACCTCGGTGCCGTCCGCGAACACGTGGCGGGACGACGGGTCGACCTGGACGAGGTCGACGCTGGACTCCAGGGGCTCCTTGCCGGTCTTGACGAACAGGTCGCGGTAGACGGCCGGCAGCGGGAGCAGGGCGGGGCCCGTGTCGAAGGAGAACCCGTCACGCTCGAAGCGGCGCAGGGCTCCGCCGTAGGTGTCCGTCCGTTCGTACACCGCCACCCGGTGGCCCGCGACGGCCAGCCGGGCAGCGGCCGTCAGCGCGCCCATCCCGGCGCCGATCACCGCAATCCGTGCCATGCCAGGGACTTTATCGGCCCCCTCCGGCAGCCTCCGCCGACAGCCCCCGCGACGGACCTCTCGACCGCCTCCGAGTACGGGCGCGGAGGTGATCGTGACCAGTCGGCCGCGCGGCGTTGTGGGGCCGCGTGCGCAGGACTGAGTATCCGTACCTATCCGGGGAGTTGAGTACGGGCGCGGATGGGGGACGACCTGCGCGGACGAGAGAGTGGAGACACGGAGAGGGGCTCGGCTCCGGCACCGGCGACACGGGGCGCCGGAGCGGGAGCCGGCCCACGATCCGCTCCTTCCGCCGGCGGTGCCGGCGGGAGCGAGGCACGGGGGAGTACCGGGGGACGACCGAACGGGGGTTGTGCGGGGGGACGCACGGGGGAGCACGGAAGGCGCCGGTTCGGTATGGCCCGCGGGGGACGCGGCCACACCGAACCGGCGCCTTCATGTCCGCGCGATCAGCGGCAGCCGCTCACCCGTCCCTGGAGCAGCCGGGACAGGGCCGCGTGGACGTCGTCCAGGGAGCGCTCCGCCTGGAAGGACTTCCAGTCGAGGGCCGCCACCAGGACCATGCCGACCAACGCCGCCGCCGTCAGCGGAACGTCGATCTCCGCGCTGAACTCGCCGCCCGCCACGCCGTCGCGCAGGACGTCCTCCACCACCGCGACGGCCTGCTGCCGGACCACCATCAGCGTGGACTGCCAGGTCCGGTTGGTGCGCCACAGCTCGGCCACGTACAGCTGGGTGAAGGCCGGGTAGCGGTCGATGAAGACCAGCCCCGCGCGGATCATCGCGTCGAGGGCGTCGACCTTGGTGCCGCCCTCCCGCTCGGTCCGCTCGGCCGCTTCCCGCAGGGAGGCGGTCAGCAGACCCACTCCGTGCCGCAGCAGTTCCTCGAAGAGGACGGACTTGCTCGCGAAGTTGTAATAGACCGTGCCCTTCGCGACCCCGGCACGCTCGGCGATCTCGTCCACGGTCGTGGCGGAGAACCCCTGCTCGGCTATGAGCGTCACGGCCGCTTCGTAGAGCTTCTGCCGGGTGGCCTCGCGGCGCGTGCTGCCGCCCGACGCGGCACTGCTGCTTTCCATGGCCCTGATTGTCACAGGAACCTTTCCCGGGGATGTCACCGAAGGGCTCACAGGGTCAGCTCCGGGTGCAGCCGGTCCAGCGTCCACACCTGGCGCCGGCGGGCCGCCACGGCGGTCAGGGCGAGGGCGCCGGCGGTGAACGCCGTCAGCACCACGCACGCGTGCCACACCGGTTCGAGTCCACCGCCCGTGATGAGCCGCCTGAGCGCCTCGACGACGTAGCTCATCGGGAGGAACGGGTGGAGCGCGTTGAAGAACCCGGGGCTGGTCTGCACGGGGTAGGTGCCGCCCGCCGAGGTCAGCTGGAGCATCAGCAGCGCGAGGACGAGGATTCGGCCCGCCGCCCCGAAGCGCGCGTTCAGCCACTGCACGATCGCCGCGAAGCACGCCGTCACCAGGAACAGGAAACCCACCGTCCCGGCCGCTCGCGCCATCTCCAGGCCGACCGCCCAGTGCAGCACCGACATCAGCGCCACCGTCTGCAGCACCCCGATCGCCAGCACCGGCAACCAGCCCGCCAGCGCGATCCGCCACGCCGGGGCGCCGGCCGCGAGCGCCCGCCGGTTCATGGGCGCGATCAGCATGTACGCCACCATCGCGCCGACCCACAGGGACAGCGGGATGAAGTACGGGGCGAACCCGGTGCCGTAGTTGGGTGCCTTGTGCAGGTCGTGGGAGGCGAGCCGCACGGGGTCGGCCATGACCTCGGTGCGCCGGTCACGGTCCCGCTCGTCGTAGTCGGGGATCTGCTCCGCCCCGTCGTGCAGGCCGCCGGCGAGCTTCCCGGATCCGCCGACGAGCTTGAAGATGCCGCCGTTGAGGTCGTCCGCGCCCGTCTTCAGCGTGCCGACGCCCTTGTCCAGGTCGACGGCGCCGGTCTTGGCCGCGCCGAGGCCCCTGTGCAGCTTCTTCGCGCCGGCGGCGACCTTCGCCGCCCCGTCGTTCAGCTTGTTGATCTTCTTGACGGCGTCGGCGAGGTCCTCGGACAGGTGCGGTGCGCGGTTCGCGAGGGCCTGGGACTGCTTCTGGAGGGTGGCGAGGTTCTTGTCGAGCTCATCCAGATCGCCGTCCTGGGCCGCGATCAGCGTGTTGAGGTCGTCCGCGATGGTGGTCACGTCGGCGGCGGCGTCCCTGGCCTTCTTCAGGTCGGTGCAGGCCGCGTCGGGCAGGACGGGATCGTCGCAGCGCCGGGTGTGGACGTCGTTCAGCGTGCCGGAGGCCGCGCGGGCGCCCTTGGCGGCGGTCGGGGCCGTCCTCACCAGGGTGTCCAGGTGCTTGCGGATCACCTCGGAGGAGTCGGCCACCAGCTGGGCGGTGTCCCCGATGGTCTTCTCGTTGCCCTTGAGGAACGGGCCGACCTTGCCGGCGGTGCCGTTGACCCGGTCGGCGAGCGTCTGTGTGCCCTCCGCGACCCGCTTCGAGCCGTCCTCCAGGTCGCCCGTTCCGCTGTGGAGCTTCTTCAGGACCGTGGAGAGCTTGCCGCTGCCGTCCTTGGCGTCCTTCAGGCCGTCGGCGAGGTCCTTGGAGCCCTTCTCGGCCTTGCCGATGCCGCCCTTGAGCCGGTCGGCCCCCTCCGCCGCCTTCACGGTCCTGCCGTGGATGTCGGAGAACGACACGAAGATCTTGTCCAGGAAGGACCGGGACGTCTTCGTGGACGCCGCCTGCCGCACCTCGCCGAAGACCGTCCGGGAGATCTGCCCGACGATGTAGTTGTTCGCGTCGTTCGTGCG
The DNA here is from genome assembly GCF_040303285.1 of Streptomyces sp. NPDC096046. Classification (NCBI taxonomy): domain Bacteria; kingdom Bacillati; phylum Actinomycetota; class Actinomycetes; order Kitasatosporales; family Streptomycetaceae; genus Streptomyces; species Streptomyces sp. NPDC096046. Next base: position 33,029 of record NZ_JBEOSZ010000034.1, read on the forward strand.
GACCTGGAGGGCGCCGGTCTCCGGGGTGTCCCCCGAGCTGGAGGCGATCCGCTCGCTGAAGTCGGCGGGCATGGTGAGCGACAGGTAGTAGCTGCCGTCCTCGACGCCCCTGCGGGCCTCGGCGGCGCTCACCTCCCGCCAGTCGAAGGTCTTGCTGTCGCGCAGGCCCTTCGTGATGTCGTCGCCCGCCGTGATCTTCTTCCCGTCGGCGGTCGCCCCCTTGTCGTCGTTCACGAGCGCCACGGGAATCCGGTCCAGACGGCCGTACGGGTCCCAGAACGACCACAGGTACAGCGCGCCGTACAGCAGCGGCAGCACCAGCAGCGCCACCAGCGCTGCCCGCGGCAGTTTCCCCCGCCCGAATCGGCGCAGCTCAAGCGCGGCCAGTCTCGGCGAGCGCATCGGCCTTCCCCTCTCCCTGGTCGGCCTCGTCGCCCTCGGCGACCGGCTCCTCGTGGCTCTGCGCGGTGGAGACCGCGACGGCACCCTCGGGGGCCTCGGCGCACACCGCCACGACCGTCGTCCCGGCGTCGGCCAGAGACCCGAGCAGCGCCCAGACCTCCGCCCGCTCCCCGTCCGAGAGCTTGAGATCGGTGTCGTCGATGCCCAGCAGCCGCGGCTCGGCGATCAGGGCGAGCGCGACCGACAGCCGCAGCGCCTCCAGACGCTCCAGGTCCCGCACGGCCGTGCGCGGCCCCTTGGGCAGGGCCGCAAGGTCGAGCCCGGCGGTTTCGAGCGCCGCGTCGACGCGCTGCCCGGCCTCGGCCGCCCGCTCGGCGCGCGGACGCAGCAGTCCGCGCAGTGACGCGCCGAACCGCTGCTGGAGCAGTGCCCGTTCCCGCAGGTGCTCCCCGACGGTCAGCGCCGGGTCGAGGTCGGTGACCCCGGGGACGTGCGCCAGCGCGCTGACGCCCCGTACCGCCGCCATCTGCTTCGGCAGTCTCGCGTCACCGACGGCGGCCGTGCCCTCCGCGACCTTCATCCGCCCCGTCAGCGCGAGCAGCAGGCACGTGCGGCCCGACCCGGACGGGCCCTCGACCGCGACGAGCGAACCCGGCCCCGCGTCGAGGGAGATGCCGCGGACCGCCCACCCCCGTGGCCCCTTGATCCCGAGGCCGTCGGCGGCGATCCGCACCCCTCCCGGCAGTTCACCCACGAGTCCCCCCTTTTGAACTGACTGGTCAGTGCAAAAACTACTCCGAACCTACGATCGAGGCAAAACAGCAGGTCAGAACGGATTGTCAGTGCCATACCTCACGATGGGTCACATACGGCACTTCGTGACCGGACGTGCCGTCACACAGACGACAGGAGGTTCGTCATGGCCAGCTACCACGCAGCAGCCGCCCGTCGGCGCCGCGCCACCGGCCCTGCCCCCTCACTGACCGGACCGGCGAGCGACGTGCACCCCGTGCTGCGCCGGGCCACGGCCCCGCCCGCCGCCCTCGACCTTCTTGCCCAGGCGCGCGCGAGCCTCGACGAGGCCACCGCCCTGGAAACACCGAACGAGCGCTACGCGACGGCCCACCTCGCCGCCCTGCGCACCGCGGCCGCGGTGCTCGCCGCCCGGGGGCGGCCGGAGACCTCGCCCCGGGCACGGGCCAAGATCCGGAGCGCCTGGGAAGTGCTCCCCGAGATCGCGCCCGAACTGACCGACTGGAGCGCCCTGTTCGCCTCCGGCGCCCGGCGCCGTGCCCGGGCCGAGGCGGGCATCCAGGGCGCGGCCACCGGCCGGGACGCCGACGACCTGATACGGGACGTGTCGATGTTCCTGCGCCTCGTCGAGCGGATGCTCGTCCTCCAGCCGGTCCTCCCCCAGCCCCGCCCGGACCAGGACCAGCCTGACCCCGGCACGGGGAGGGACATGCCGGACGCGGGCTGACCGGGCAGGGGAGGAACGGGCCTGGGTCCATTCGGGTTCCGGCGGTGCCGGGTTCCGGGCTTGTCGGATCCCGGCGGTGCCAGGTTCCGGCCCATCGGATACCGGCGGTGCCGTACCTCGGGCCCAGCCGGATTGGGGCGGTGCCGTGCTCGGGCCCGACCTGTACCGCTGGCCCAGGCGGATCCGACATCCGCGGTGTGGGCCCCAACCGGGGTGTGGGTCCCGGCAGGTCCGACATCCATGGTGTGGGTCCCGGCAGGTCCGACCAGGGCCGGGCCACCAGACCCGTGTTCGTCCCGGCACCGGGTCATCCGGACGCCGAGGCCGAGGCAATAGGGTGGGGGACGCCTGAAGTCTTCCCTCCCCATGACACGGGGCCGGGGAGGACGCCCCGTTCCCGCCGCCGTGCAAGAGGCGGTGCCGCGCCGAGGAGTCAACTGCCGTGTCGGACCCGATGCGCCCCCGCGCCTCACTCCGTACCGCCGTAGTCTGGGAGGTCCTCCAGGACGCCCTGGACCGCCGGGTCAAGGCCACGGGTCGGGAGTCGCTCGACGTCCTCGACACGGGAGGCGGCAGCGGCAACTTCGCGGTGCCCGTCGCCCGCCTCGGCCACCGGGTCACCGTCGTCGACCCCAGCCCCAACGCGCTGTTCGCCTTGGAGCGCCGCGCCGCCGAGGCCGGCGTCGCCGACCGGGTCAAGGGTGTCCAGGGCGACGCCCACGGCCTCTTCGACGTGGCCGAGCGCGGCGGCTACGACGCGGTGCTGTGCCACGGCGTGCTGGAGTACGTGGACGACCCGGCCGAGGGCGTCCGCAACGCGGTGGCGGCCCTGCGCCCGGAGGGTGTGCTCAGCCTGCTCGCCGCCGGTCTCGGCGGCGCCGTACTGGCCCGGGCCCTGGCCGGGCACTTCAAGGAGGCCCGGCAGGCGCTCGACGACCCGAACGGACGATGGGGTACGGGTGACCCCGTTCCGCGCCGGTTCACCGCCGAGCAGCTCACCGGCCTGGTCGAGGGCGTGGGCCTGCGCGTCGGGGCCGTGCACGGTGTGCGGGTCTTCGCCGACCTCGTGCCCGGTGTCCTGGTGGACACCGAGCCCGGCGCCCTGGAAGCGCTGCTGAAGCTGGAGGAGGCCGCGGCCGAGCTCCCCGCCTTCCACTCGGTGGCCACACAGCTGCACGTGTTGGGTGAGACCACCGGTGTTACCGAGAGCGGTGGGGCGATCGAGGCCGATGGGGCGGTCGAGGCCTGAGCCACTTCGTGAGGCACCGCCGCTGATCAGCGGCTTGGCTGCGCATGGAGTACGCCACAGGCCCCCCGAATGGGGGCGGCGCGCCGTATGATCGAGGGAGACCGTTCCGGCATGACGGGTCGGCCGCCGGGGAAAGGAAGCCTCAGCGAGCCGGGACGCCCATGGCGGGTTCCGGTTGGTCAATTGGCGCAGAGGGGCGGGTTTCACGGGGGCGATTCCCTGCCTATCCTGAAGAGACCCCCCCCGGTCGCCCCGGCGACTGCACGATGAGGAGGACTCCGTGCCGCTCTCGGAGCACGAGCAGCGCATGCTCGAGCAGATGGAGCGAGCGCTGTACGCCGAAGATCCCAAGTTCGCGACAGCGCTTGAGGGAAGCGGGCTGCGCACGTACACCCGGCGACGGGTCTACCAGGCGGTCGCGGGCTTCCTCGTAGGTATCGCGCTCCTCATGGCCGGAATGGTCGCCAAGCAGGTCTGGCTCAGTGTCGTGGGCTTCCTCGTCATGCTGGGCTGTGCGGTGCTGGCCGTGACCGGCTGGCGCAAGGCCCCCAAGCCGGGCGAACAGGCGGCCGGTGCCGGTGCCGCCGGACCTCACGCCCGTCGGCAGGGTCGGCAGCGCCGCTCCATGATGGACCGCATCGAGCAGCGCTGGCAGAAGCGCCGCGACGAGCAGGGCGGCCATTAGCGCCCTCCGCGCAGCCTCTCCAGGCCTACGTGAATACGTACGTCAGGGGGTGACCACCGGCTTGGTGGTCACCCCCTGACGCATGCGTGTGCCTCACACGTGCAGTGCACCGCACGTGTGAGGTGTGCGCGGAGCGCCACCGCACCGCCGGCCGCCTCCGGACACGGCAGGGCCGACCGGCGCACCTGCACGGCCGATGCACCCGCACGGGCCGGCCCGAGCGGCACCGGCCGGCCAGAGCCGCTCCGCCCGGCCAGAGCCGCTCCGCCCTCCTCAGCCCTGCTGTCCCGACGCCTTTCGCCACGTCGGCCGCAGCGCCACGGCGCGTTCCCGGACCCTCGTCCACCAGGCCGACGCCGCCCACACCACACGAACGGTGGAGCGGGGGGCCAGCAGCGCGCGGACCCGGGCCGGACGCCCGGCGGCCGTGCCGAGACCCGCCGTCACTCGGTGGACGTCGTCCGTGAGGCCCGCCGTCGGACGGGGGTGGGGTGCGTACAGGACCTGCTCCACCGCGTTCGCCACCCGGTGCACCGAGGCCGCGGCCGTCGCGTCGAGGTCGCCCAGCCGGACGATCCGGTCGGCCGCCTTGCGCGGTGTCCGGGACTCGTCCGGCGTGATGCCGAAGTCCCACGCCGTGTCGGTCAGCTCCTGCCAGGCGGCCAGCGTGTGCAGCGCCGCGTCCGCCTCACCGCGGCCGTGCGCCCCCAGCCGTGCCCTGCGCGTCCGCAGCCGCCACAGCATGGGCGCCGAGGGGAGTGCCAGGACGGCGAGACCGGCGAGGATCCAGAGCGCGAAGGCGTACCACTTCGGGCCGTCGTCGTCCGTGGGCAGCGCCGCCTGCGGCGACTGGCTCGCGCAGCCGCCGTCCAGCTTCTTCTGCTCCGGCGTGCAGGTCTCGCTCGCCGAGGGCGCCGCGGACGGCGCGGCGGACGCCGACCGGGAGGGACGCACCTCGTCCGGCACCGAACTGTCCGGGCTGTCCGGCACGGTGTACGCGGGGATCGAGCCGCGGGTCGGCGTGGGCTCGAAACGGGTCCAGCCCACGCCCTCGAAGTACAGCTCGGGCCAGGCGTGCGCGTCCCGCAGCCCCACCGACACCGAACCGTCCGACTGCGGGGAACCGGGCGCGAAGCCCACCGCGACCCGGGCCGGTATGCCCAGGGAGCGGGCCATCGCCGCCATCGCGAAGGAGAAGTGCACGCAGAAGCCCTGCTTGTCCTTCAGGAAGCGGGCGATCGCCTGCGAGCCGCTGCCGACCTGCACCTGCGTGTCGTACTCGAAGCCGCCCGTCACGGCGAACCAGTCCTGCAACTTGACCGCCTGGCCGTACGGGTCGGCGGCCCCCGCGGTGACCTGGCGGGCGGTGCGGCCGACCACCGACGGCAGCGAGTCGGGCAACTCGGTGAAGTCACGCTCGATGTCCGCGGGCGGCGGTCCCGCCGAGGCCAGCTGCTCCGCCGTCGGCTGCACGTCCAGGCTCCTGACCTGGTACGTCAGGCCCCGCGTGTTCTGCCCGTGGTCGCCGACCAGCGTCATGCCCACCGGCTCGTACCGCCAGTTGCCGCTGATGCGCACGTCTCTCGGCGGGTAGGGCATGGGCAGCCAGTCCTGGGCGTACCAGTCCGCCGCGCTGATCGTGGTGTCGACCTCGGTGCGCTTGACGTCCGGGCTGAGGCCGACCGGATCCGGGAAGGCGCCGTCGGGCACGGCGGTGATGGACCGCCGGGACGGCTTCCAGGTGGTGCCGTCGAAGTCGTCCAGGGACACGATCCGCAGATACAGGTCCGACACGTCCGCCGTCTTGGCCCGCACGGACAGCACCTGCTGGTCCTCGTCCACGTTCAGGCTGTCCCGCAGCGACACCAGCGGGTTCACGGCGGAGATCGTGCCCCCGCCGCCGGGACCGGCGCCCGCGCCCGCCCCCACGGAGTCCAGCAGGCCGCCGTTCATCGCGGGCAGGCCCAGCGGGACCACCAGCGCGATGCCCAGCGCGACCACACCGATGCGCCGACCGGCGCGGACCGGGGCGACGGCGCCGCCCGGTTCCCCGCCGGACGCGCGCGGAGCGCCGCCGAAGACCCGGCCCCACTGGGAGAGCCGGTCCTGGCCCTCGGCCAGCAGCAGCATCAGATAGCCGACCGCCGCCACCAGGAACCACAGCCAGTCCGTGCCCCCGTCGGACAGTCCCGCGGCCACGGAATACAGCGCGAGCAGGGGCAGCCCGGCCGGGGCGGCGCTGCGGAAGGTCACCGCGAGGGCGTCCACCAGCAGGCCGATGATCAGGACCCCGCCGATGAGCATCAGCCGGATGCCGTCGGACCCCAGGGGGGCCGGTATCGCGTACCGCGCGATGTCGTGCCCGCCCTGATCGAACAGGAGTACGAAGCGGTCCACGGCCTGCGGTCCCGGGATCACCCCGGCCAGGGCCTGGCCCCGGGCGAAGACGAAGGTCAGCAGCATCACGGTGACCACGGCCTGCGCCGCCACCGTCAGCGGCCGGGGCAGCGGCACCCTGCGGCCGAGGGCGCCCACGCCCGACTGCAGGGCCAGCAGGAAGGCCGTCTGCACGATCCACGTGGCCGGTCTGACCAGAGGCAGCAGGGCACACGCGGCCATCAGCGTGGCCGCCCACGCCCCCAGCGTCAGTCGTACCCGCCCGCTCATCACGGTCCCTCCCCGCCGCTCGCGGCGGCCAGGCCACTGCGCTCCCGGTCCGCCCGGCGCCACAACTCGTCCACCGAGGCGCCCTGCGGTACGCGCAGAGCCGTCCACCCCGCCTCGCGCAGCATGCGCAGCCGGTCGCCGCTCCCGTCCAACGGGCCGGGCACGTCGCCCGGTTCCCGCAGCCAGGTGTCGCTGTCCAGCAGGAAGGCGACCGCGCCCGGGCTGCGCTGCCGCATCCGGCCCAGTACGGCCGCCTGCTCCTCGTCCAGGTCGCCGAGGAAGGCCACGAGGAGCCCTTCGTTCCCGCCGCGCAGCACGTCGTAGGCCCGGGACAGGCCCGCGCCGTCCGAGTGGTCGATCACCGCGAGGGTGTCCATCATCTGGCCGGCCGCGTCGGCCGACTCCTGGCTCGCGCCAGCGAAACCGTCCCCGCCCTCGCCGGGCACCGCGTCGCCGGTGTCCGTCAGCAGCCGTACCGAGTAGCCGCGTTCGAGCATGTGCACCAGCAGGGACGCGGCGCCCGACACGGCCCACTCGAAGGCGGAGTCCGGACCCGCGCCCCGGTAGGCGATGGCGCGAGTGTCCAGCAGCACCGTGCAGCGGGCGCGCTGGGGCTGCTCCTCGCGGCGCACCATCAGCTCGCCGTAGCGGGCGGTGGAGCGCCAGTGCACGCGGCGCAGATCGTCGCCGTAGCGGTAGCCGCGCGGGATCATGTCGTCCTCGCCGGCCAGCGCGAGCGAACGCTGCCGTCCGTCGCCGTACCCCTTCGCCTCGCCACTGAGGCGTACCGGCGCCAGCGGCTCCACCCGCGGGATGACCGTGAGCGTGTCGTGCGCCGAGAAGGAGCGGGTCAGCTCGCACATGCCGAACGGGTCGGTCAGGCGCAGCTGGAGCGGGCCCAGCGGGTAACGGCCCCGCAGGTCGGAGCGGACCCGGTAGGAGACCTCGCGCCGGCCCCCCGCCTCCACCCGGTCGAGCACGAAACGCGGCCGGGGGCCGAGTACGTACGGCACCCGGTCCTGGAGCATCAGCAGGCCTGTGGGCAGCCGCGAGACGTTGTCCATCCGCAGGTGGACCCTGGCCTCGCTGCCGGCGGGCACACGCGCGGGGGAGAGCCGGCGGCTGCCCGCGACCCGGTAGCGCGTGCGGTACAGCACCGCCGCACACACCAGCGGCAGCACTGCCAGCAGCAGCCCCACGCGCAGCAGGTCGCTCTGCCCGAGCACGTACGAACAGACGGCGGCCGCGACGCCGGCGGCCAGAAAGGAGCGTCCGCGGGTGGTCAGACCGGCCAGAGCGGTGCGGATGCCGCCCTTCTCGCCCCGATCGGCTTCCGCGTGCCCCGTCCCCGCGGTGGTCATCACAGCCTCCGCGGCGGCTGCTGGGGATACGCCGGCGCCGGACGGCCGAGGCCGCCGAAGCCGCTCTGCTGCGGCGGCGCCGCCGGTACGGGCGTGCGCTGCAGGATCTCCTCGACGACCTGCTCGGCGGTGCGCCGGTTGAGCTGGGCCTGGGCGGTGGGCAGCAGGCGGTGGGCCAGGACGGCGACGGCCAGGCCCTGCACGTCGTCCGGCAGCGCGTACTCCCGGCCGCTGAGGGCGGCGGACGCCTTCGCCGCGCGCAGCAGGTGCAGCGTGGCGCGCGGGGAGGCGCCCAGTCTCAGGTCGGGGTGCGTGCGCGTGGCACCGACCAGGTCGACCGCGTAGCGCCGGATCGGCTCGGCGACATGGACGCCGCGCACCGCCTCGACCAGCTTGAGGATCTCGTGCGCGTGGGCCACCGGCTGGAGGTCCTCCATCGGCGAGACGCCGCCGTGGACGTCCAGCATCTGCAGCTCGGCCTCGGCGCTCGGGTAACCGACCGAGACCCGGGCCATGAAGCGGTCGCGCTGGGCCTCCGGCAGCGGGTAGGTGCCCTCCATCTCGACCGGGTTCTGCGTCGCCACCACCATGAAGGGGCTGGGCAGCTCGTAGGTCTTGCCGTCGATGGTGACCTGGCGCTCCTCCATGGACTCCAGGAGCGCGGACTGCGTCTTGGGCGAGGCGCGGTTGATCTCGTCGCCGATCACCACCTGCGCGAAGATCGCACCCGGCTTGAACTCGAAGTCGCGGCGCTGCTGGTCCCAGATGGACACACCGGTGATGTCCGACGGCAGCAGGTCCGGCGTGAACTGGATGCGCCGCACCGAACAGTCGATGGACCGCGCCAGCGCCTTGGCCAGCATCGTCTTGCCGACCCCCGGGACGTCCTCGATCAGCAGATGTCCCTCGGCCAGCAGCACGGTCAGCGAGAGCCGTACGACCTCGGGCTTGCCCTCGATCACGCCTTCCACCGACTCCCGCACGCGCTCCACCACGGCGGTCAGATCAGTGAGGCTCGCTCGATCGTCATAGGTCGTCACCCGGCCCTCCTCGGCCTTTCCCGTGCTCCCGGGGAGCACGGGATACCCCATTTTCCCGGGCCGACGCCGCATGACGCGGCCCGCCCACCCCAACCACGGACGCCCCGCGGGAATGGTTCCGCGCGACGTCACCCCCGCATTCTTGCTGCCGTTACCGATTCGTGTCACTCGACTGTGGACAACTGGCCGCGATATGTCGGTCTTACGATCATTCGAACACGCGACTGACAGGCTTTCGACAGCTGCGGCGGGTGGCCCTCCGGGGTGGGCGCCTCCCGGCGGGCGGGCATCAGGCGACCGGGTCGACCTCCCGCAGCAGGCCGGTCTTCACGTCGAAGACGAATCCGCGCACGTCGTCGGTGTGCGGCACGAACGGCGAGGTGCGCACGCGCTGCATCGACTGCCGCACGTCCTGGTCGACGTCCCGGAAGGACTCCACGGCCCATGCCGGACGCTGACCGACCTCGGCCTCCAGCTCGTTGCGGAAGTCCTCGGTGAGGCTCTCCAGGCCGCAGCCGGTGTGGTGGATGAGCACCACGCTGCGGGTGCCGAGCTTGCGCTGGCTGATGGTGAGGGAGCGGATCACGTCGTCGGTGACGACACCGCCCGCGTTGCGGATCGTGTGGCAGTCACCCAGCTCCAGGCCGAGCGCCGCGTGCAGGTCGAGACGGGCGTCCATGCAGGCCACGACGGCGACGTGCAGCACGGGCCGGGCGTCCATCCCCGGGTCCGTGAAGGCGTCCGCGTACCGGGCGTTGGCCTCCACGAGACGGTCGGTGACCGTGCCGCCGGCCTTCATGGCGCTCTCCGAACCTGTGGGAACCGATGCAGAAGTCGTCATAGCTATGACGTTACTGGTCACACCCTGTCCAGGCCTCCTGTGGAAGTGAACAAAGAATGCCGTCGAGTGAGGTGTGTGAGGTAACCCACAAGGGTGCCGCCCCGGTGTCCGCGCGAACGGCGGCGACGCGCAGGCCGGTTGATTGACCGGGCGACAGGGTGGACTAAAGTGACGCGAAGCGGGAGGCGAGACTCTCCCCATTGGACTGATGTTCTTCACAAGACCCCGGCGACGACCGGTGATCTCCCCGCGTGCGCGGCGCGTACGCACGGCTCGGCCTCCTCCCGCTCCCGGTCGGCTGACGCTTCCGGCGCCGGCGGGCCTCGTGTTCACCAGCGGGCGGGGACCCGGCGGTGCGGACGACCGCGCCGGATCTGAGAGGGCCCAGGATAAATGGGGCGCGAAGCGCATTCGATCAAGGGTGGTGGTGGGCGACGGGAGGGAGAGAGTCGACACGTCCCGGTGATGCTCCAGCGGTGCCTGGACCTGCTGGCACCCGCCCTGGAGGGCCCGGACGCCGTGGTCGTCGACTGCACCCTCGGCCTCGGCGGCCACAGCGAGGCGCTCCTCGAGCGGTTCCCCGGCGTCCGGCTCGTCGCGCTCGACCGCGACAAGGAGGCCCTGCGGCTGTCCGGCGAGCGCCTCGCCCCCCACGGCGAGCGCGCGACCCTCGTCCACGCCGTCTACGACGAGCTCCCCGAGGTGCTCGACCGGCTCGGCATCGCGCGCGTGCAGGGCGTCCTGTTCGACCTGGGCGTCTCCTCCATGCAGCTCGACGAGGCCGAACGCGGCTTCGCCTACGCCCAGGACGCCCCGCTCGACATGCGCATGGACCAGACGACCGGCGTCAGCGCCGCCGAGGTCCTCAACACCTACCCGCCGGGCGAACTGGTGCGCATCCTCCGGGCGTACGGCGAGGAGAAGCAGGCCAAGCGGATCGTGAGCGCGATCGTGCGCGAGCGGGCCAAGGAGCCGTTCAGCAACAGCGCGCGGCTGGTCGAGCTGATCCGCGACGCCCTGCCGCAGGCCGCCAAGCGCACCGGCGGCAACCCGGCCAAGCGCACCTTCCAGGCCCTGCGCATCGAGGTCAACGGCGAGCTCTCCGTGCTGGAGCGCGCGATCCCCGCCGCCGTCAAGGCACTCGACGTGGGCGGGCGGATCGCGGTGCTGTCGTACCACTCGCTGGAGGACCGGCTGGTCAAGCAGGTCTTCGCGGCGGGCGCGGCCACCACCGCGCCGCCCGGGCTGCCCGTCGTCCCCGAGCGCTATCAGCCGCGGCTCAAGCTGCTCACGCGCGGTGCCGAACTCCCCACGGAAGAGGAGATCGCCGAGAACCGGCGGGCGGCACCGGCGCGGCTGCGCGGGGCCCAGCGCATCAGGGAGGACGTCGAGTGAGGCGTGTGCAGGCCGGACCGAGGGAGCGTGCGTGAGCGGCAAACCCGAACTGAAGGGGAGGGCGGCCCGCCTCGCGCGGCTCCTCCCGACCGGCCCGGGGCAGGCGGCCCGCACGCCCTTCGTCCTCCTGGTCGTCCTCCTGCTTGGCGGCGGTCTCATCTGCCTCCTCGTGCTGAATTCGGCCCTCAGTGAAGGCGCGTTCGAACTCGACGACCTCCAGCGGGGGACCAAGAGCCTCACCGACGAGGAGCAGGCCCTCCAGCGGGACATCGACGCCTACTCCGCCCCCGACGCCCTCCAGCGCCGCGCCCGCGAGCTCGGCATGGTGCCCGGCGGCGATCCCGCCTTCCTCGATCCCGACGGCACCGTCAAAGGCGTCCCCCGCGCCGCCACCGGTGCCGGGCAGACCTCCGTGCACACGCCCGTGGTCCTCGCCCCCGAGGCCATGACCGACGGCCCCACCCCGACCCCCGGCAGGTGACGGAAGTGACCGACAGGGAACCGCCGCGTCGCCGCGTGCCCGCCCCCGCCAGGCCCGCTCGTCCCGACGCCCGGCGCCGTCCCGACGCCCGGCGCCGTCCCGACGCCCGGCGCCGTCCCGGCCCCGGTGCCCGCCCGGCCCGGCGGCCGGGGCAGGGCCGCCCCGCTGCGCCGCCCAAGCCGCTGAGGCTCGGCAGCCCCCGCCCCCGCCTGCGCCTGGTCGGACTCGCGCTCGCCCTGGTCCTGACCGCCTTCGTCGTACGGCTGTTCCAGGTACAGGCCGTCGACGCGAGCACGTACGCCGCCAAGGCTGAACAGAACCGCTACGTCGGGCAGATCCTCGCCGCGGACCGGGGCGAGATCACCGACCGCTCCGGAGTGGCCCTCGCGACCAGTGAGGACGCCTACGACATCACCGCCGACCCCACGATGTTCGCCCCCCGCCAGCTGAAGATCGAGGACGGCCCGGAGCAGGCGGCCGCCCTCCTCGCGCCGATCCTCGGCCAGGAGCAGGACCGCCTGGTCGAGAAGCTGCGGCCGAAGAACACGGCCCTGCGCTACGTCAAACTGGCCTCCCGTCAGACCCCGCAGGTCTGGAAGCAGATCAAGGACCTCAAGTCGGCGCTCGCCAAGAAGGCGGAGACGGACAAGTCCACGCCCAACGTCCTCTCGGGCGTCTTCTCCGTCGCCACCAGCAAGCGTGTGTACCCCAACGGCGACCTCGCCGCCGGGATACTGGGCTGGGTCAACGCCGAGGGCAAGCCCGGCGGCGGCATCGAGTTGCAGCTGAACAAGCAGCTCGCCGGCAAGGACGGCAAGATCCGCTACGCGCAGTCCGGGGGCCGTCTCGTGCCCACCGCGGGCTCCACCGAGACACCCGCCGTCCCCGGCAGCGACATCGAGCTCACCATCGACCGCGACATCCAGTGGGCCGCCCAGAACGCCATCAGCGACCAGGTGAAGGAGTCCGCGGCCGACCGCGGCTACGTCATCGTTCAGGACACCCGCACCGGGCAGATCCTCGCCATGGCCAACTCGCCCGGCTTCGACCCGAACGACCTGTCCGACGCCGACCCGGCCGCCCTCGGCAACGCCGCCCTCCAGGACGCCTTCGAGCCCGGCTCCACCGCCAAGGTCATGTCGATGGCGGCCGTCCTCCAGGAGAACGTCGCCACACCGGGAACCCACGTGGTGGTGCCCAACCGGCTGCACCGCGGCGACCGGCTCTTCAAGGACGACATCGACCACCCGACCTGGTACCTGACCCTGAACGGCGTCCTCGCCAAGTCCAGCAACATCGGCACCATCCTCGCCACCGGCCAGCTCGGCACAACCCAGGCGCAGGCCAACAAGGTCCTCTACGACTACCTGCGCAAGTTCGGCCTCGGCAGCCACACGGGGCTCGGCTTCCCCGGCGAGACCAAGGGCATCCTCGCCCCGCCCGACAAGTGGTCCACCTCGCAGCAGTACACGATCCCTTTCGGCCAGGGCGTCTCCATCAACGCCATGCAGGCGGCCTCCGTGTACTCGACCATCGCCAACGGCGGCGTCCGGGTCGAACCCACCCTCGTGCGCGGCGCCAAGGGCCCCGACGGGCGCTTCACCCCCGCCCCGAAGCCCGCGAAGAACCGGGTCGTCAGCGCCGAGACGGCGAAGACCCTCGCCCGGATGCTGGAGTCCGTCGTGGACGACGAGGAGGGCACCGGCACCAAGGCGCGCATCCCCGGCTACCGCGTCGCGGGCAAGACGGGTACCGCCAACCGGGTGGATCCGGCCACCGGCAAGTACCACGGCTACACCTCGTCGTTCGCCGGATTCGCACCCGCCGACCAGCCCCGCGTCACCGTCTACTGCGCCATTCAGAACGCCACCCAGGGCAGCTACTTCGGCGGCCAGATCTGCGGACCCGTCTACAAGAAGGTCATGGAGTTCGCACTGAAGTCCCTCCAGGTCCCGCCGACCGGCGCCAAGCCCGCGAAACTGCCCGTCTCCTTCAAGCAGTGACCAGCGCGACGCACCCCGATCAGACCCAGCCCCACCGAGCCACCAGGACCGCCTCCGTGACAACGATCACCCCCGAGCCCGGGAACCAGGGCAGCCCCAGCCCCTCACTTCGCCCGGAGGCGGGTACGCCCGGTACGCTCACCGCCGTGCCACACGCTGATCAGTCCCAAACCACCCAGAAGGGCCATCCCGTGACATACCCCGGGCCGCCCAGGCCGGTTCAGGTCTCCGCCACACCCCTCGCGGAGCTCGCCGATCAGCTGGGTGCTTCCGCGCCGGACAGTTCCCCGGGGGTCACGGGCATCACCCATGACTCCCGTGCCGTGCGCCCCGGCGACCTGTACGCCGCCCTCCCCGGTGCCCGGCTGCACGGCGCCGACTTCGTCAACCAGGCCGCGGGCCTCGGCGCGGCCGCCGTGCTGACCGACCCCACCGGCGCCGAGCGCTCCGCCGCGTCCGGTCTGCCGGTCCTGGTCGTCGACGACCCGCGCGGGCGGATGGGCGAGCTGGCCGCCACGATCTACGGCCATCCCGGCCGGGACCTGCTGCAGATCGGCATCACCGGCACCTCCGGCAAGACCACCACCGCCTATCTCGTCGAGGGCGGCCTGAAGACGGTCAGGTCCACCGGCCTGATCGGCACGGTCGAGATGCGCATCGGCGACGAGCGCATCAAGTCCGAGCGCACCACCCCCGAGGCCACCGACCTCCAGGCCCTGTTCGCCGTCATGCGTGAACGCGGCGTCGACGCGGTCGCCATGGAGGTCTCCAGCCACGCTCTGGTCCTCGGCCGGGTCGACGGCTGCGTCTTCGACATCGGCGTCTTCACCAACCTCAGCCCGGAGCACATGGAGTTCCACTCCGACATGGAGGACTACTTCCAGGCGAAGGCGCAGCTGTTCACCCCGAAACGGGGCAAGCTCGGCGTGGTCAACGTCGACGACGAATACGGCCGCAGGCTGGCGAAGGAGGCCACCGTCCCGGTCGTCACCTACTCCGCCGAGGGCCACCCGGACGCCGACTGGCGTGCCGAGGACGTCCAGGTCGGCCGGCTGGACTCGACGTTCACCGTCGTCGGCCCCAAGGGCGAGCGGGTCGACGCCACCTCGCCGCTGCCCGGGCCCTTCAACGTGGCCAACACCCTGGCCGCCATCGTCGCCCTCGCCGTCGCCGGCCTCGACCCGCAGGCCGCCGCCGACGGTGTCGCCGCCGTCCCCGGCGTCCCGGGCCGCCTGGAGCGCGTGGACGCCGGGCAGCCCTACCTGGCGGTCGTGGACTACGCGCACAAGACCGACGCCGTCGAGTCGGTGCTGCGCGCCCTGCGCAAGGTCACCGAGGGCAGGCTGCACATCGTCCTCGGCTGCGGTGGTGACCGGGACAAGACCAAGCGCGAGCCCATGGGCGCCGCCGCGGCACGGCTCGCCGACACCGCCACACTGACCTCCGACAACCCCCGCTCCGAGGACCCCCTCGCGATCCTCGCCACGATGCTCCGGGGCGCGGCGTCCGTGCCCGCGCACGAGCGCGGCGAGGTGCAGGTCTTCGAGGACCGGGCCGCCGCGATCGCCGCGGCCGTCGCCCGAGCCGAACCCGGCGACACCGTGCTGGTCGCGGGCAAGGGCCACGAGCAGGGCCAGGACATCGCCGGGGTGGTCCGTCCCTTCGACGACCGCCAGGTGCTCCGCGAAGCCATTCAGAAGACCCAGGGATGAAAATCCAGAAGACCCAGGGGATGAACTTGTGATCGCCCTCTCCCTCGCCGAGATCGCAGAAGTCGTCGGCGGGCAGACGCACGACATACCGGATCCGTCCGTCCAGGTCACCGGACCGGTCGTCCGGGACTCCCGGGAGGCGGTGCCCGGCAGCCTCTTCGTCGCCTTCGCCGGGGAGCGCGTGGACGGCCACGACTTCGCGGCGGCGGTCGTCGAGTCCGGAGCGGTGGCCGTGCTCGGCACCCGGCCGGTCGGCGTGCCCGCGATCGTCGTGGACGACGTCCAGAGCGCGCTCGGCGCCCTCGCGCGGCACGTCGTACGACGTCTCGGTGCCACCCTCGTCGCCCTCACCGGCTCGGCGGGCAAGACCAGCACCAAGGACCTCATCGCGCAGGTGCTGCAGCGCAAGGCCCCCACGGTGTTCACGCCCGGCTCGCTCAACAACGAGATCGGGCTGCCGCTGACCGCGCTCAGCGCCACCGAGGAGACCAGGTTCCTCGTCCTGGAGATGGGCGCCCGCGGCATCGGGCACATCCGTTACCTCGCCGGCCTGACGCCCCCCAAGGTCGGTCTCGTCCTCAACGTCGGCAGCGCCCACATCGGCGAGTTCCGCGGTCGCGAGCAGATCGCGCAGGCCAAGGGCGAACTCGTCGAGGCCCTCCCCGCCGAGACCGACGGCGGCACCGCCATCCTCAACGCCGACGACCCCTACGTGCGGGCCATGGCCTCCCGTACGAAGGCGAAGGTGCTCTTTTTCGGAGAGTCCGGCGAAGCGGACGTTCGTGCCGAGAACGTGCGACTCACGGACACCGGGCAGCCCTCGTTCAGGCTTCACACACCCTCCGGTGCAAGTGATGTGACCATGCGCCTGTACGGTGAGCACCACGTGTCGAACGCGCTCGCCGCGGCCGCCGTCGCCCACGAGTTGGGCATGTCCGCTGACGAGATCGCCGTGGCGCTCTCCGAGGCGGGCTCCCTCTCCCGCTGGCGGATGGAGGTCACCGAGCGCCCGGACGGCGTGACGGTCGTCAACGACGCCTACAACGCGAACCCCGAGTCCATGAAGGCCGCGCTGCGCGCGCTCGTGGCCATCGGCAAGGGGCGTCGTACGTGGGCGGTGCTCGGCAAGATGGCCGAGCTCGGGGACGAGGCTCTCGCCGAGCACGACGCGGTCGGACGGCTCGCCGTCCGGCTCAACGTCAGCAAGCTCGTCGCGGTCGGTGGCAGGGAAGCCGCCTGGCTGCAACTGGGCGCATATAACGAGGGTTCGTGGGGTGAGGAGTCGGTGCACGTGTCCGACGCACAGGCGGCGGTCGACCTGTTGCGCAGCGAGCTGCGCCCGGGGGACGTCGTGCTCGTGAAGGCGTCCCGTTCGGTCGGGCTCGAGAACGTGGCGCAGGCGCTGCTCGAGACCGGTGCCGAGGGTGAGGTTTCCGCCCGATGATGAAGCAGATCCTGTTCGCAGGAGTCATTGGTCTCTTTCTCACGCTGGTCGGCACCCCGCTGCTGATCAAGCTGCTCGCGCGCAAGGGTTACGGCCAGTACATCCGCGACGACGGCCCGCGCGAGCACGCCAGCAAGCGCGGTACGCCGACCATGGGCGGTATCGCCTTCATCTTCGCGACGGTCGCCGCGTACTTCCTGGCCAAGGTGATCACGGGCTATGCGGACCCGGAGGCCGACGCGGCGCCGACCTTCTCGGGTCTGCTGGTGCTCGGCCTGATGGTGGGCATGGGCCTGGTCGGCTTCCTGGACGACTACATCAAGATCGTCAAGCGGCGTTCGCTCGGCCTGCGGGCCAAGGCGAAGATGGCCGGCCAGCTGATCGTGGGCATCACCTTCGCGGTGCTCTCGCTGCAGTTCGCGGACAACCGCGGCAACACCCCGGCCTCCACGAAGCTGTCGTTCATCACGGACTTCGGCTGGACGATCGGCCCCGTGCTGTTCGTGGTCTGGGCGCTGTTCATGATCCTGGCGATGTCCAACGGCGTGAACCTCACCGACGGTCTGGACGGTCTCGCCACCGGCGCCTCGGTGCTCGTCTTCGGCGCCTACACGTTCATCGGCGTCTGGCAGTTCCAGGAGTCCTGCGCCAACGCGCAGACCCTGACCAACCCGGGCGCCTGCTACGAGGTGCGGGACCCCCTCGACCTGGCGGTGGTCGCCTCCGCGCTGATGGGCGCCTGCCTCGGCTTCCTGTGGTGGAACACCTCGCCGGCCAAGATCTTCATGGGCGACACCGGTTCGCTGGCGCTCGGCGGTGTGCTCGCCGGCCTCGCGATCTGCTCGCGCACCGAGCTGCTGCTCGCCATCCTCGGCGGCCTCTTCGTCCTGATCACCATGTCCGTGGTCATCCAGGTCGGTTCCTTCCGGCTCACCGGAAAGCGTGTCTTCCGGATGGCGCCACTCCAGCACCACTTCGAACTCAAGGGCTGGTCCGAAGTGCTCGTGGTGGTCCGCTTCTGGATCATTCAGGGCATTTGTGTGATCGTCGGACTTGGCCTCTTCTACGCGGGATGGGCAGCGGACAAGTGACCTCCTCGGAGCCCTTCGACTTCCAGGGCAAGCACGTCACCGTCGCCGGACTCGGCGTCTCGGGCGTCCCGGCGGCCAAGGTGCTGCACGGGCTCGGCGCGAGGGTCACCGTCGTCAACGACGGCGCCGACGAGCGCGCGCGGGCGCAGGCGGCCGAGCTGGAGGCGCTCGGCATCACCGTGCGCCTCGGTGACGGCGGCGCTCTGCCCGAGGGCACCGAGCTCATCGTCACCGCGCCCGGCTGGATGCCGGACAAGCCGCTGTTCATGGCGGCACAGCAGGCGGGGGTCCCCGTCTGGGGCGACGTCGAACTGGCCTGGCGCCTGCGCGGCCCCGACGCCGCCCCCTGGCTCGCCGTCACCGGCACCAACGGCAAGACCACCACCGTGCAGATGCTGGCCTCGATCCTGAAGGCGGCGGGCCTGCGCACGGCCGCCGTCGGCAACATCGGCGTGTCCCTGCTGAACGCGGTCCTCGGCGACGAGCGGTACGACGTGCTGGCCGTGGAGCTCTCCAGCTACCAGCTGCACTGGGCGCCCTCCCTGCGCGCCCACTCGGCCGTCGTGCTGAACCTCGCCCCGGACCACCTCGACTGGCACGGCTCCATGGAGGCCTACGCCGCCGACAAGGGCCGCATCTACGAGGGCAATCGCGTCGCCTGCGTCTACAACGTGGCCGACAAGGCCACCGAGGACCTGGTCCGCCGGGCCGACGTCGAGGAGGGCTGCCGGGCCGTCGGCTTCACCCTCGGCACCCCCGGCCCGTCCCAACTCGGCGTCGTGGAAGGCATCCTGGTCGATCGCGCCTTCGTCGAGAACCGGCAGAAGAACGCCCAGGAGCTCGCCGAGGTCGCCGACGTCCATCCGCCGGCCCCGCACAACATCGCCAACGCCCTCGCCGCCGCGGCTCTCGCCCGCGCCTACGGCGTGCCCGCCAGGGCCGTGCGGGACGGCCTGCGGGCGTTCACCCCGGACGCCCACCGCATCGCGCACGTGGCGGACGTGGACGGGGTCGCCTGGGTCGACGACTCCAAAGCCACCAACACGCATGCGGCGGAAGCCTCGTTGGCGGCGTACGAGTCGATCGTGTGGATCGCGGGCGGACTCGCGAAGGGCGCGACCTTCGACGAACTGGTCGCCAAGTCGGCGAAGCGGCTGCGGGGTGCCGTGCTGATCGGCGCGGACCGCGCGCTCATCCGGGAAGCCCTCGCGCGACACGCCCCGCAGGTACCCGTCGTCGACCTCGACCGGACCGACACTGGGGCGATGCGCGCGGCGGTTCAGGAGGCGCGGCAACTCGCTCGCCCGGGCGACACGGTGCTGCTGGCTCCGGCCTGTGCCTCCATGGACATGTTCGCCAACTACAACAAGCGCGGAGACGCTTTCGCGGACGCCGTTCGTGAGCTCGGCTCCGTCGACGGCTGACCCGGGTCCGCCTCGCCCGGCGGCGGCGCCGGGCGAACCTGGGAGGGACGCGTGACACGGATGTGGCTGGTGCCCGAGCGGCCTGGGGGCGTGCACCGCGCGTCGTCCCCCTCCGGCACGGCAGGGTGAGCGGCGATGCCCACCAGCCGCACCGGACGGCCCCCGACCCCCCGCGCCCCCAAACGCCCCGTGGCGCCGCGGAACGCGCGTGAGAACGGCGTCCTCGGTCTCTACACCCGCGTGCGCAGGGGCTGGGACCGGCCGCTGACCGCCTACTACCTGATCCTCGGCGGCAGTGCGCTGATCACCGTGCTGGGGCTGGTGATGGTCTACTCGGCCTCCCAGATCACCGCGCTGCAGATGTCGCTGCCCGGTTCGTACTTCTTCCGCAAGCAGTTGCTCGCCGCGGGCATCGGCACCGTTCTGCTGCTGGCGGCCTCGCGGATGCCGGTGAAACTGCACCGGGCACTCGCCTACCCCATCCTCGCGGGTGCCGTCTTCCTCATGACCCTGGTGCAGGTCCCCGGCATAGGAGTGTCGGTCAACGGCAACCAGAACTGGATCGCCCTCGGCGGCTCCTTCCAGATCCAGCCCAGCGAGTTCGGCAAGCTCGCCCTCGTGCTGTGGGGCGCCGACCTGCTCGCCCGCAAACAGGACAGGAGGCTGCTGACCCAGTGGAAGCACATGCTCGTGCCGCTGGTGCCGGCCGCCTTCATGCTGCTCGGTCTGATCATGATCGGCGGCGACATGGGCACGGCGATCATCCTCACGGCCATCCTGTTCGGCCTGCTGTGGCTGGCCGGCGCCCCCACACGGCTGTTCGCCGGGGTGCTGTCGATCGCCGCCGTCCTCGGCCTGATCCTCATCAAGACCAGCCCCAACCGCATGGCCCGCCTGCAGTGCCTGGGCGCCACCGAACCCCAGTCGGGGCCCGTCGACTGCTGGCAGGCCGTGCACGGGATCTACGCGCTCGCCTCGGGCGGGATCTTCGGGTCCGGACTGGGTGCGAGTGTGGAGAAATGGGGTCAACTCCCCGAGGCTCACACCGACTTCATCTTCGCCATCACCGGTGAGGAACTGGGTCTGGCGGGGACGCTGTCGGTACTCGCCCTCTTCGCGGCTCTAGGCTATGCGGGTATCCGCGTGGCCGGACGCACGGAAGATCCGTTCGTGAGGTTTGCCGCAGGAGGCGTGACCACCTGGGTCACGGCCCAGGCCGTGATCAACATCGGTGCGGTGCTCGGTCTGTTGCCGATCGCCGGCGTCCCCCTCCCGCTGTTCTCCTATGGAGGATCCGCCCTGCTGCCGACCATGTTCGCCATCGGGTTGCTGATCGCCTTCGCGCGTGACGACCCCGCTGCGCGGATGGCGCTTGCGATGCGACAACCCCGCTTTGGTAGAAAGCGGGGGGCGGGGGGCACCGCTCGGTCGGGCAGGCCGGCCGGAGTCTCCCGGAGATGGAACACGATGCGACGGCGTGCCTCGGCGGCACGCTCGTCCGGAGAGCGGTGAATTTCGGTGCATGTCGTACTCGCCGGCGGAGGAACCGCGGGCCACATCGAGCCCGCGCTCGCCCTCGCGGACGCCCTGCGCAGGCAGGACCCGAGCGTGGGCATCACGGCCCTGGGCACGGAGCGCGGCCTCGAGACCCGTCTCGTACCCGAGCGGGGGTACGAACTCGCGCTGATCCCCGCCGTTCCGCTGCCGCGCAAGCCCACCCCGGAACTGATCACCGTCCCGGGCCGGCTGCGCGGCACGATCAAGGCGACGGAGCAGATCCTGGAACGCACCAAGGCGGACGCCGTGGTCGGCTTCGGCGGCTACGTCGCCCTGCCCGGCTACCTCGCGGCCAAGCGCCTGGGCGTGCCGATCGTGATCCACGAGGCCAACGCCCGTCCGGGCCTGGCCAACAAGATCGGCTCGCGCTACGCCAGCCAGGTCGCCGTCTCCACGCCCGACAGCAAGCTGCGGGGCGCCCGTTACATCGGCATCCCGCTGCGCCGCTCCATCGCCACCCTCGACCGGGCCGCCGTACGCCCCGAGGCCCGGGCCGCGTTCGGGCTCGACCCGAACCTGCCCACGCTGCTGGTCACCGGCGGCTCCCAGGGCGCCCGCCGCCTGAACGAGGTCGTCCAGCAGGTCGCGCCCTGGCTCCAGCAGGCCGGAATCCAGATCCTGCACGCCGTCGGCCCGAAGAACGAACTGCCGCACGTCCAGCAGATGCCGGGGATGCCCCCCTACATCCCGGTAAGTTACCTGGATCGGATGGACCTCGCGTACGCCGCGGCCGACATGATGCTCTGCCGCGCGGGCGCGATGACCGTCGCCGAACTCTCCGCCGTCGGGCTCCCGGCCGCCTATGTTCCGCTGCCCATCGGCAACGGCGAACAGCGGCTCAACGCCCAGCCGGTGGTCAAGGCCGGCGGCGGACTGCTGGTCGACGACGCGGAGCTGACCCCCGAGTGGGTCCAGCAGAACGTCCTGCCCGTGCTCGCCGACCCGCACCGGCTGTACCAGATGTCCCGCGCCGCGGCCGAGTTCGGCCGCCGGGACGCCGACGAGCTGCTCGTCGGCATGGTGTACGAGGCGATCGCCGCCAGCCGTGCACACCGATAGGACCGTATGACGGGAAGGCAGGGGAGCGTGGCCGGATCGACCACCGCCGAGCGCGGTGCACGCCAGCAGGAGTCGTCCGGTCCGCCGCCCCGCCTTCGCTCGAGGCGGGCCAGGATCCGCGCGCTCGTCCTCCTGGGCCTCGCCCTGGTCTTCCTCGGCATCCCGACGGTCTGGCTGTTCTACGGCTCCGACTGGCTGCGCGCGGAGCACGTCTCGGTATCCGGCACCCGGGTCCTGACACCGGCTCAGGTCGAGGCGGCTGCCAGAGTTCCGCTCGGGAAGCCGCTGATTTCCGTCGACACCGATGCGATCGAGACGCGACTGCGCCGGAAATTGCCCCGCATTGACGCGGTTGACGTGGTCCGATCCTGGCCTCGGGGAATCGACCTGAAAGTGGTCGAGCGGACTCCGGTTCTGATTGTTCAAAAGGGCGGAAAGTTCGTCGAAGTGGACGACGAAGGTGTCCGTTTCGCCACGGTTTCCGAGGCGCCGAAAGGTGTCCCCGCGCTGGAATTGACGCTCTCCCGCTCCAGCTCCGCCGCCGCGAGCCTGCGCCGCTTCGGCGAGTCCCGGCTGGTGCGTGAGGCGGTCGGCGTCGCGCGCGCCGTTCCGGCCGCCGTCGCGAGTGACACACGGACCGTCAAGGTCCGTTCCTACGACGACATCACGCTGGAGCTGAGGGACGGCCGCACGGTGGTCTGGGGAAGCGGTGAGAAGGGTGCCGCGAAGGCCCGTACGCTCACCGCTCTGATGAAAGCCTCGCCCGATGCGCGGTACTTCGATGTGAGTGTCCCCACCGCGCCCGCGTCATCGCGGAGTTGACGCACATCCGCGCAGGCCAGCACCCTGGTTGGGCAGTGCTACGGCTGATCACATAGGGTGAAAAGAAAAACGGGAGGTTCGGCGTGTTCGTTGAACGTGCGCCACTTGTCGACTTAGTGTCCTGTTCAGAAGACTCCAAGGAACAGACACACTGGTAACCCTAAACTTCAGGGTTAGGGTTCGGGTCGGCGATACGGACCGTCCCATTCGGCATCAGTCGTCGGGTCGCGGGGCGCAGGGCGTCACGCTGATCCGTCGACACGTAACTCGAGGCGAGAGGCCTTCGACGTGGCAGCACCGCAGAACTACCTCGCAGTCATCAAAGTCATCGGTGTCGGCGGCGGTGGTGTCAATGCCATCAACCGGATGATCGAGGTCGGTCTCAAGGGCGTCGAGTTCATCGCCATCAACACCGACGCGCAAGCTCTGTTGATGAGCGACGCCGACGTCAAGCTGGACGTCGGCCGCGAACTCACCCGCGGACTCGGCGCCGGAGCCAACCCGGCCGTCGGCCGCAAGGCCGCCGAGGACCACCGCGAGGAGATCGAGGAGGTCCTCAAGGGGGCCGACATGGTCTTCGTGACAGCCGGTGAAGGCGGCGGCACCGGCACCGGCGGCGCGCCCGTCGTGGCCAACATCGCCCGCTCGCTCGGCGCCCTCACCATCGGTGTGGTGACGCGCCCGTTCACCTTCGAGGGACGGCGCCGCGCGAACCAGGCCGAGGACGGCATCGCCGAACTCCGCGAAGAGGTCGACACCCTCATCGTCATCCCGAACGACCGGCTGCTGTCCATCTCGGACCGCCAGGTCTCGGTGCTGGACGCCTTCAAGTCGGCCGACCAGGTCCTGCTCTCCGGTGTCCAGGGCATCACCGACCTCATCACCACCCCGGGCCTGATCAACCTCGACTTCGCCGACGTCAAGTCGGTCATGTCGGAGGCCGGCTCGGCCCTGATGGGCATCGGCTCGGCCCGCGGCGACGACCGCGCGGTGGCCGCCGCCGAGATGGCGATCTCCTCGCCGCTGCTGGAGGCGTCCATCGACGGCGCCCGTGGCGTGCTCCTGTCCATCTCCGGTGGCTCCGACCTCGGCCTGTTCGAGATCAACGAGGCCGCCCAGCTGGTGAGCGAGGCCGCCCACCCCGAGGCCAACATCATCTTCGGCGCGGTGATCGACGACGCCCTCGGCGACGAGGTCCGGGTCACCGTGATCGCGGCCGGCTTCGACGGCGGCCAGCCGCCGGCCAAGCGGGACAACGTCCTCGGCTCGTCCTCGGCCAAGCGCGAGGAGCCGGCCCCGGTCCGGCAGACCGAGAGCCGACCGTCCTTCGGATCACTCGGCAGCGTGACCCCGAAGGAGGACCCGGAGCCCGCGCCGGAGCCGGTCAAGGACATCCCGGTCGCCCCGCCGGTCCCGCCGGCGCCGCGGACCTACTCGGACAGCGCGGCCGAGGAACTGGACGTACCGGACTTCCTCAAGTGATCCTTCAGTCGTGATAGGACAGCGCGAAAGCGCGAGCGGCGCGCACTTCGGCTTCACCGACCGGTGGGGCGGGGTGAGCGCCGCTCCGTATGAGGAGCTCAACCTCGGCGGAGCGGTCGGCGACGATCCCGAAGCCGTACGCGCCAACCGGGGGCTGGCCGCCAAGTACCTGGGCATCGAGCCGGACCGGGTGGTCTGGATGAACCAGGTGCACGGGGCCGACGTGGCGGTGGTGGACGGGCCGTGGGGATCTTCGGCCGCGGTTTCGTCGGTCGACGCGATCGTCACCACGCGGCGGGGGCTCGCCCTCGCCGTGCTGACCGCCGACTGTGTGCCGGTGTTGCTCGCCGACCCCGTCGCCGGAGTCGCCGCCGCGGCCCACGCGGGCCGGCCCGGCATGATCGCCGGAGTCGTCCCGGCCGCGCTGCGCGCGATGACGGAACTGGGCGCCGAGCCCTCCCGGATCGTCGCCCGCACCGGGCCCACCGTCTGCGGCCGGTGTTATGAGGTGCCCGAGGCGATGCGCGCCGAGGTGTCCGCCATCGAGCCGGCGGCGTACGCCGAGACCGGTTGGGGCACACCGGCGGTCGACGTGAGCGCCGGGGTGCACGCCCAGCTCGAACGGCTCGGGGTGCGCGACCGGGAGCAGTCGCCGGTGTGCACGCTGGAGTCACGCGATCACTTCTCGTACCGCCGCGACCGCACCACCGGTCGGCTCGCGGGTTATGTGTGGCTGGACTGATAGGGCATGACGGACCGCAAGGACGAACTCGCCGCGAATCTGGCGAAGGTGGAACGGCGTATCGCCGACGCGTGCGCCGCCGCGGGGCGATCACGCGACGAGGTGACCCTGATCGTGGTCACCAAGACCTACCCCGCGAGCGATGTGCGGATCCTCGCGGAACTCGGCGTGCGGCACGTCGCCGAGAACCGCGACCAGGACGCGGCCCCCAAGGCCGAGGCCTGCTCGGATCTGCCCCTCACCTGGCACTTCGTGGGTCAACTCCAGACCAACAAGGTGCGATCGGTGGTCGGTTACGCGGATTTCGTGCAGTCCGTCGATCGTTCCAAGCTCGTTGCCGCTCTGTCGAAGGAGGCCGTCCGGTCCGGGCGTGAACTGGGATGCCTGATCCAGGTCGCACTCGACGCCGGTGAGAGCGGCCGGGGGGAGCGGGGCGGTACCGGGCCCGGCGGAATCGGGGAGTTGGCCGGTCTCGTGGCCGGCGCGCCCGGGCTCCGGCTCGACGGACTGATGACCGTCGCGCCGCTCACCGGGGAGTACGCGGGACGCGAACAGGCCGCCTTCGAGCGGTTGATGGATTTGTCGACCGACCTGCGCCGGAGTCATCCGGCTGCCACCATGGTCTCGGCAGGGATGAGTACGGACCTCGAACAGGCCGTGTCGGCCGGAGCGACACATGTGCGCGTCGGCAGCGCGGTACTCGGAGTCCGCCCCCGGCTCGGGTAACGTCGCCAAGAAGTCGGACCACAGCAGAAAATATGGTCATTGCCGCCGATAGGCGGATTCAAGGACCACGTGGATCGCGGGCACTTGGCAGTCGTCAGCCGATCCACCACAGAGCGGAGGACTCAGAGCATGGCCGGCGCGATGCGCAAGATGGCGGTCTACCTCGGCCTCGTGGAGGACGATGGGTACGACGGCCGCGGATTCGACCCCGACGACGACTTCGAACCCGAGCTGGACCCGGAGCCCGAGCGGGACCACCGGCGGCACGAGCCGTCCCATCAGCCGCACGTCTCACATCAGTCCCAAAGGGACGAAGAGGTACGAGTCGTACAGCCGCCCGCGCCTCGCGAACCGGTCGCCCGTTCCGCTTCGCTCCCCGCGGAATCCAGCCGCCCGGCGCGCATCGCGCCCGTGGCATCCATCACACAAGAACGCGCAAATCTGGAGAAGAACGCACCGGTGATCATGCCCAAGGTCGTGTCGGAACGAGAGCCTTACCGGATCACCACACTTCACCCGCGGACCTACAACGAGGCCCGTACCATCGGGGAACACTTCCGTGAAGGCACCCCGGTGATCATGAATCTGACTGAGATGGATGACACAGATGCGAAGCGACTTGTCGACTTTGCGGCCGGTTTGGTGTTTGGTCTTCACGGCAGTATCGAGCGGGTGACGCAGAAGGTGTTCCTGTTGTCGCCTGCTAACGTCGATGTCACGGCGGAGGACAAGGCCCGCATCGCAGAGGGCGGGTTCTTCAACCAGAGCTGAGACGCACCACCGGAAACAGCAGTACCGAGCAGGGCACAGGGGAGAGGGAAGCAAGAGGTCATGAGCGTGGTTCTGGATGTCGTCTACATCGCGCTGATGTGCTTTCTCATCGTGCTCATCTTCCGGTTGGTCATGGACTATGTCTTCCAGTTCGCCCGCTCATGGCAACCCGGCAAGGCGATGGTGGTCGTTCTGGAGGCCACCTACACTGTCACTGATCCACCGCTCAAGCTTCTGCGGCGGTTCATTCCGCCGCTGCGTCTCGGGGGCGTGGCGCTCGACCTGTCCTTCTTCGTACTGATGATCATCGTCTACATCCTGATCTCGATCGTGAGCCGGCTGTGAGCGATGTGAACTACGGTCTTGCCGAATGCCGACGACTACGTTGAGGTGAAGAGATGCCGTTGACCCCCGAGGACGTGCGGAACAAGCAGTTCACGACCGTCCGCCTCCGAGAAGGCTATGACGAGGACGAGGTCGATGCCTTCCTCGATGAGGTCGAAGCCGAACTGACCCGCCTGCTCCGCGAGAACGAGGACCTGCGCGCCAAGCTGGCCGCGGCCACGCGCGCTGCCGCGCAGAACCAGCAGAACATGCGCAAACCCCCGGAGCAGCAGGATCAGCAACAGCCACCGCAGCACCAGCAGCAGGGCATGCGAGGTCCCGGTGGTCCCGTACCCGCCGGCATATCGGGCCCGCCGCAGCAGCAGATGGGTGGCCCCATGGGTGGTCCGCCCCAGCTGCCGAGCGGTGCCCCGCAGCTGCCCGCCGGTCCCGGCGGTCAGGGTGGACCCCAGGGTCCCGGTCCGATGGGCCAGGGTCCGGGTCCGATGGGCCAGCCCCCGATGCAGCAGCAGATGGGCGGCCCGATGGGCGGCCCCGGCCCCATGGGCGGTCCGATGGGCGGCCCCGGTCAGCAGGGTCCCGGTGGCGACAGCGCCGCTCGGGTCCTCTCGCTGGCCCAGCAGACCGCCGACCAGGCGATCGCGGAGGCCCGTTCCGAGGCCAACAAGATCGTCGGCGAGGCCCGTTCGCGCGCCGAGGGTCTGGAGCGTGACGCCCGTGCCAAGGCGGACGCCCTGGAGCGGGACGCGCAGGAGAAGCACCGCGTCGCGATGGGCTCCCTGGAGTCCGCCCGCGCGACGCTGGAGCGCAAGGTCGAGGACCTGCGCGGCTTCGAGCGCGAGTACCGCACGCGCCTGAAGTCGTACCTGGAGTCGCAGCTGCGTCAGCTGGAGACCCAGGCCGACGACTCGCTGGCCCCGCCGCGCACTCCGGCGACCGCGTCCCTCCCGCCGTCCCCGGCGCCTTCCATGGCTCCGGCCGGTGCGAGCGCCCCGTCCTACGGTGGCGGCAACCAGACGATGGGCGGCGGCCCCTCGCCGTCCGCTCCGTCCTACGGCGGTCAGCAGCAGATGTCGCCGGCGATGACCCAGCCGATGGCGCCGGTGCGCCCGCAGGGCCCGTCGCCGATGGGTCAGGCGCCTTCGCCGATGCGGGGCTTCCTGATCGACGAGGACGACAACTGACGGCCTGATGGCCGGTAGTACGGCATAGACGTCGGCAGCGTTCAGGGCGAGGCCCCGGGTTCCCACCCGGGGCCTCGCCCTTTGCCACGCGCGTTCGCCTCTGCGACATCGCGTTCGTGCGTACACATTCGCGTGCGTGCGCACGCAACGCCGAAGGCCCGGTCCCACCAAGATTTTTGGCGGGTCCGGGCCTTCGGCCTGAGCGTTACGCCTTGCGCAGCCGGAACGTCAGGGACAGACCTTCGTCGGTGAAGGGTTCGCCGTAGGTGCCGTCCGCCTCACCGCCGGCGAAGTCGGTGGCGAGGACCTCGTCGGCGATCAGACCGGCGTGGTCGGTGAGGGCCTCTGCCGTCGCCCGGTCCGTGGCCGTCCAGCGCAGCGCGATGCGGTCGGCCACGTCGAGGCCGCTGTTCTTGCGGGCCTCCTGGATCAGGCGGATCGCGTCCCGGGCCAGACCCGCACGGCGCAGCTCCTCCGTGATCTCCAGGTCCAGGGCGACCGTCGCCCCGGCGTCGGATGCCACCGACCAGCCCTCGCGCGGGGTCTCCGTGATGATGACCTCGTCGGGGGCCAGCGCGATGGTCTCGCCGTCGACCTCGACCGACGCCGTGCCCTCGCGCAGGGCCAGGGACAGGGCGGCGGCGTCCGCGTTCGCGACGGCCTTGGCCACGTCCTGGACGCGCTTGCCGAATCGCTTGCCCAGCGCGCGGAAGTTGGCCTTCGCCGTGGTGTCGACCAGGCTCCCGCCGACCTCGCTCAGCGTCGCGAGGGACTCGACGTTGAGCTCCTCCGTGATCTGGGTGCGCAGTTCGGGGTCCAGCGTGTCGAAGCCCGTCGCCGCGATCAGCGCGCGGGACAGCGGCTGACGCGTCTTGACGCCCGACTCCGCGCGCGTGGCCCGGCCGAGCTCCACCAGCCGGCGCACCAGCACCATCTGCTTCGACAGCTCCGGGTCGATGGCGCCGAGATCCGCCTCCGGCCAGGAGGACAGGTGGACCGACTCCGGGGCGCCCGGCGTGACCGGGACGATCAGGTCCTGCCACACCCGCTCGGTGATGAAGGGGGTCAGCGGCGACATCAGCTGCGTGACCGTCTCGACGACCTCGTGCAGCGTGCGCAGCGCCGCCTTGTCGCCCTGCCAGAAGCGGCGGCGGGAGCGGCGCACGTACCAGTTGGACAGGTCGTCGACGAACGCGGACAGCAGCTTGCCGGCGCGCTGGGTGTCGTAGGCGTCCAGGGCCTTGGTGACCTGGTCGGTGAGGGCGTGCAGTTCGGACAGCAGCCAGCGGTCCAGGACCGGGCGGTCGGCCGGGGCCGGGTCCGCCACGGACGGGGCCCAGCCCGTCGTACGGGCGTAGAGGGCCTGGAAGGCGACCGTGTTCCAGTACGTCAGGAGCGTCTTGCGGACGACCTCCTGGATCGTGCCGTGGCCCACGCGGCGGGCCGCCCACGGGGAGCCGCCGGCCGCCATGAACCAGCGGACCGCGTCGGCGCCGTGCCGGTCCATGAGCGGGATCGGCTCCAGGGTGTTGCCCAGGTGCTTGGACATCTTGCGGCCGTCCTCGGCCAGGATGTGACCGAGGCAGACGACGTTCTCGTACGACGACTTGTCGAATACGAGCGTGCCGACCGCCATCAGCGTGTAGAACCAGCCGCGGGTCTGGTCGATGGCCTCGCAGATGAACTGTGCCGGGTAGCGGGCCTCGAACAGTTCCTTGTTCTTGTACGGGTAGCCCCACTGCGCGAACGGCATCGAGCCCGAGTCGTACCAGGCGTCGATGACCTCGGGCACGCGCGTGGCCGTCTTTCCGCAGCCGTTCTGCGGGCAGGCGAAGGTGACGTCGTCGATGAACGGGCGGTGCGGGTCCAGGCCCGACTGGTCCGTGCCGGTCAGCTCGGTCAGCTCCGCGAGGGATCCGGCGCAGGTGAGGTGGTCGTCCTCGCAGCGCCAGATGGGCAGCGGGGTGCCCCAGTAGCGGTTGCGGGACAGCGCCCAGTCGATGTTGTTGTTCAGCCAGTCGCCGTACCGGCCGTGCTTGACGGTGTCCGGGAACCAGTGGGTGCCCTCGTTCTCCGCGAGGAGACGGTCCTTGAGCGCCGTGGTGCGGATGTACCAGGACGGCTGGGCGTAGTAGAGCAGCGCGGTGTGGCAGCGCCAGCAGTGCGGGTAGCTGTGCTCGTACGGGATGTGCTTGAAGAGCAGGCCGCGGCTGTCGAGGTCCTCGGTGAGCTTCTCGTCGGCCTTCTTGAAGAAGACCCCGCCGACGAGGGGGACGTCCTCCTCGAAGGTGCCGTCCGGACGGACCGGGTTCACGACCGGCAGACCGTAGGCGCGGCAGACCTTGAGGTCGTCCTCACCGAAGGCGGGGGACTGGTGGACCAGACCCGTGCCGTCCTCGGTGGTGACGTACTCGGCGTTGACCACGAAGTGGGCCTCGGCCGGGCTGTGCCCATTGGTTCCCTCGCTCGCGCTCGGGAACTCCACCAGCTCGAAGGGGCGCTGGTACGTCCAGCGCTCCATCTCGGCGCCGGTGAAGGTCTGACCGGTGGCTTGCCAGCCCTCGCCGAGGGCCTTGGCGAGGAGCGGCTCGGCGACGACGAGCTTCTCCTCGCCGTCGGTGGCGACGACGTAGGTGACCTCGGGGTGGGCGGCGACGGCGGTGTTGGACACCAGGGTCCACGGGGTCGTCGTCCACACCAGGAGCGCGGCCTCACCGGCGAGCGGGCCGGAGGTGAGGGGGAAGCGGACGAAGACCGACGGGTCGACGACCGTCTCGTAACCCTGCGCCAGCTCGTGGTCCGACAGGCCCGTGCCGCAGCGGGGGCACCAGGGGGCCACGCGGTGGTCCTGGACCAGCAGGCCCTTGTTGAAGATCTCCTTCAGCGACCACCAGACCGACTCGATGTACTCGGGGTCCATCGTGCGGTAGGGGTCCTGAAGGTCGGTCCAGTAGCCCATGCGGGTCGTGAGCTCTTCGAAGGCGTCCGTGTGCCGGGTCACCGACTCGCGGCACTTCTCGTTGAACTCCGCGATGCCGTACGCCTCGATGTCCTGCTTTCCGGAGAAGCCGAGCTCCTTCTCGACGGCGAGCTCAACGGGGAGGCCGTGGCAGTCCCAGCCGGCCTTGCGGGCCACGTGGTAGCCGCGCATGGTGCGGAAACGGGGGAAGACGTCCTTGAAGACGCGGGCCTCGATGTGGTGGGCACCGGGCATGCCGTTGGCGGTGGGCGGGCCCTCGTAGAACACCCACTCGGGGCGCCCCTCGGACTGCTCCAGGCTCTTGGCGAAGATCTTCTGCTCGCGCCAGAAGTCGAGCACGGCGTGCTCGAGGGCGGGCAGGTCGACCTGGGCGGGCACCTGGCGGTACGTCGGCGATGTCATCAGCGGGCTTCCTCCGGCGGACTTGCTGCCTTCCGTCCGGAGGGACGAGAGCTAGGCCTGCCTGCGCCGCCTTCGGCGCGCTCCCGCGGTACCACCCTCCTTGGCCCTCCGGCACGGGGTGTGCGCCGGTGAGCCCCCTCATTGGGGTCGCGATGCCGGGTCTACTGGCCTTGGAGGGCGTTCTTCCGGCGGCTCCGGGGTGATCTTCGCGTCGCGCTCGCCCCCGGGCTTCCACCGTCCCCGGGTCGCTCTGGGCTGCCTACGCCGCTACTCGTCCCCATCCACGCTTTTCGCTCCGCCCAGTGTACGGCGCCGCGCGGACAGCGGCCGACCCGTTTTCGGGGCTGCCGGGAGTGGAGGGCCGAGCAGAGGGCGAAATGGGTTTGATGACCCGAATGGCGCGGTATAGGTGTTCGGATCCTGGGACGTCCCGCTCGGCGGATTACCGGGCGGGGAGCTGGGCACAACGGATGCAGGTTCGCCGCGCGGCGTGCGCGAGGCGGGCGAATCGGGCGGTGTGCCCCGTTGCCGCGGGACTCGAGTCGATTTATCGTCCCAGCACGATGCGCGAGCAAGATCACAATATGTGAAGGGGCCGCGGCCATGGTGGCGAAGAAGACCGCCGTACAGCATCCGGCGTCCGGCAGGTCCACGGAGGCCTCCGGCGGTGCGGCCAAGGGCGTGGGCGGGAAGAAGCCCGGGCAGGGGCCCCCGGCGGGGCGCGGGGCGAAGGAGAGCGGGGGGAAAGCGACCGGGGGGACGCGGACGGCCGGGAAGAAGGTGACGGCCGGGAAGGCCGCGGCCGGGGAAGGGGCCGGCGAGGAAGCCGTGGCGAAGAAGACGGCCACCAGGACGACGACCAAGAAGACGATCAGGACGGCGGGGACCGGAACGGCGGCGGCCGAGAGGACCGCGGGCCGGGCCCCGGCACCCGAGGCCCCGGCCGGGAAGGCGGCTGGGAAGAGGGCGACGGCCAAGACGACCGTCCCGGCCGAGAAGAGCGCGGCCAGGAAGAAACCGGCGGGCGCGAAGGCGGCCGCGAGGAAGACGGCGGCCAGGAAGGCCCCGGCCGAGAAGGCCACCGGCGGAAAGAGCACCACCAAGAGCGCGGCCGGGAAGGGCGCTGCCCCGACCGGCGCGGTCACACAGGACACGGCCGCGCGCAGCGCGGCCACGAAGGCGGGTGCGGCCGAGGCCGCGCAGCAGACGGGAGCGACGACGGTGGTTGCGAAGAAGACTCCTGGCACGGCCACGGCGGCGAAGACCGCCCTTCCGAAGGCACGGGTCGCCGCGGCGGAGCCCGGTGAGCTCGCGGTACGCCCGGGCGAGGACCCCTGGACGGAGGAGGAGGTCGAGGAGGCGCGCTCCGAGCTGACGTCCGAGGAGATCCGGCTGCGTGAGGAGATCACGTCGTCGGAGCGGTCGCTCGCCGGACTGATGCGGGACTCCGGGGACGGCGCGGGCGACGACCAGGCGGACACCGGCACCAAGAACATCACCCGCGAGCACGAGCTGGCCCTGGCCGCCAACGCGCGCGAGATGCTCCTGCAGACCGAGCGCGCCCTGGAACGCCTGCACGCGGGCACCTACGGCCTGTGCGAGAACTGCGGCAATGCCATCGGCAAGGCCCGCATGCAGGCCTTCCCCCGGGCCACGCTGTGCGTGGAGTGCAAGCAGAAGCAGGAGCGCCGTTACTGACCGGCCACCGAATGCCTCCTGAGCACGTGCGACGTACGGGGTGTGTCGTACCCTCGTCCTCAGTCAGGCACCTAGGTTGAGGGACTCACGTGGCAGAGGCGGAGCGCATCATCGGTACGCCGGACACACCGGACGCGGCCGGCGGCGGCAAGGAGCGGCCCGGCTCCGAGGGCACTCCGGCCGGCGAGCCCGGCACCGGCCCGGCGGCCGGTGCCGACCAGCCGGAGACCGGCCCCGGGCGGCCCCGGGGCAAGCGCCGGATGGCGGTGCTGTTCGCCGTCGCCACGTTCGCGTACGCCCTCGACCTGATCAGCAAGCTGATCGTGGTGGCCAAGCTGGAGCACCACCCGCCCGTCGAGATCATCGGGGACTGGCTGAAGTTCGAGGCGATCCGCAACGCGGGCGCGGCCTTCGGCTTCGGCGAGGCCTTCACCGTGATCTTCACGATGATCGCGGCGGCGGTGATCGTGGTGATCGCCCGCCTGGCCCGCAAGCTCTACAGCCTGCCCTGGGCGATCGCGCTGGGCCTGCTGCTCGGCGGGGCGCTGGGCAATCTCACCGACCGGATCTTCCGGGCGCCGGGCGTCTTCGAGGGCGCGGTCGTGGACTTCATCGCGCCCAAGCACTTCGCCGTCTTCAATCTGGCCGACTCGGCGATCGTGTGCGGCGGCATCCTGATCGTCGTGCTGTCGTTCAAGGGCCTCGACCCGGACGGCACCGTCCACAAGGACTGAGCGCGCGTGCGGCCCTGTCGGAGCCGTCCGGCATACTCGACGGGTGAGCACGATTCCCGAGATCCGAACCCTGCCCGTGCCCGACGGCCTGGAGGGCGAGCGTGTCGACGCCGCCATCTCCCGCATGTTCGGCTTCTCCCGTACCAAGGCGGCCGAGCTCGCCGCCGCGGGAAAGGTCACGGTCGACGGGTCGGTGGTCGGCAAGTCGGAGCGCGTGCACGGCGGCGCCTGGCTGGAGGTCGAAATGCCGCAGGCGCCCGCGCCGGTGCAGGTCGTGGCCGAGCCGGTCGAGGGCATGGAGATCGTGCACGACGACGATGACGTGGTCGTGATCGTCAAGCCGGTCGGCGTGGCCGCGCACCCGTCGCCGGGCTGGACCGGGCCGACCGTCATCGGAGGCCTCGCCGCCGCCGGGTACCGGATCTCCACCTCCGGCGCCGCCGAGCGCCAGGGCATCGTGCACCGGCTCGACGTGGGCACGTCGGGGCTGATGGTGGTCGCCAAGTCGGAGTACGCGTACACGTCGCTGAAGCGCCAGTTCAAGGAGCGCACGGTCGACAAGCGCTACCACACGCTCGTCCAGGGCCACCCCGACCCGACCAGCGGCACCATCGACGCGCCCATCGGCCGGCACCCGCAGCACGACTACAAGTGGGCCGTCACCGCCGAGGGCAAGCCGTCCGTCACGCACTACGACCTCATCGAGGCGTTCCGCGCCGCCTCCCTGCTCGACGTGAAGCTGGAGACCGGCCGCACGCATCAGATCCGTGTCCACATGGCCGCTCACCGGCACCCCTGCGTGGGCGACCTCACCTATGGCGCCGACCCGACGCTCGCCAAGCGCCTCGGGCTGACCCGTCAGTGGTTGCACGCGGTGCGGCTCGGCTTCGAGCACCCCGGGGACGGGCAGTGGGCGGAGTTCTCCTGCGACTACCCGGAGGACCTGCACGCGGCCCTGGAGCAGGTCCGCGAGGAGACGTACGCGTGAGCACCGCCCCGTACCTGGTGCGGGTCGCCGAGGGCCCGGCCGACCGGGAGGCGTGCTTCGCGGTGCGCAAGGAGGTCTTCGTCGGCGAGCAGGGCGTGCCGGAGGACATCGAGTACGACGCGTACGACGCCGGCGCGGTCCATGTGCTGGCGGTCCGCGAGGACGGTGTGCCGCTCGGGACGGGGCGGCTGCTGCACGGGGCGGCGGCCGTGGCGCAGACCGGCGCCGGACCGACGGTGGGCTCCCTCGGCCGGCTCGCGGTCACGGGCGCCGCGCGCGGGCTCGGCGTCGGGGCCGCCCTGGTGCGGGCCATCGAGGACGCGGCACGCGCGCGGGGTCTCACGGCCGTGGATCTGCACGCGCAGACGCACGCGCTGGGCTTCTACGAGCGGCTCGGCTATGAGCCGTACGGGCCGGAGTACCTGGAGGCGGGCATTCCGCATCAGGGGATGCGGCGTTCGCTCTAGCCCCGCGTGGCAGGTGCAGAGACGGTTTGTCCCTGGAGTCGCGTGGCAGGCTTGAGGGCAGTCGTGTGCACATGTGACCTCTCGGAGAGCTGACCGTGGATCAGTTGGCCCTGCTGTTCCTGCTGTTGCTCGGGGCCGTGATCAGTGTCCCCGTGGGCGACCGGTTCGCGGTACCGGCGCCGGTGCTGATGACGCTGCTGGGCATGGTCCTCGCACTGCTCCCGTTCGTGCCGAACGTCGAGATCCCGCCGGACCTGATCCTGCCGCTGCTGTTGCCGCCCCTGCTGTACGCCGCCGTGCGGCGCACGTCCTGGCGGCAGTTCGCGGCGAACAAGAGGCCGATCTTCCTGCTGGCCGTGGCGCTGGTGTTCGTCACCATGGCCTCTGTCGCCGCCGTCGCCGACGCGATCGTGCCGGGGCTGCCGCTCGCGGCGGCGTTCGCGCTGGGCGCGCTGGTGGCGCCGCCCGACCCGATCGCGGCGACCGCCGTGGCCGGACAGCTGGGACTGCCGCGCCGGCTGGTGTCGATCCTGGAGGGCGAGGGGCTGTTCAACGACGTGACGGCCATCGTCCTCTACCACGTGGCGATCGCCGCCGCCGTCAGCGGGACGTTCTCACCCTGGAAGGCCGGGCTCGACCTGGTGCTGTCGGCCGTGGTGGCGGTGGCCGTGGGCCTCGCCCTGGGCTGGGGTGCGAACAAGCTGATGGACGTGCTCGGCGACGCGACCCTGCAGATCGGGCTGAGCCTGCTCGTGCCCTACGCCGCGTACGTCCTGGCCGAGGAACTGCACGGCTCGGGCGTGCTCGCCGTGCTCACCACCGCGCTGTTCCTCGCGGAGTACGGCTCGGACGCCGACAACGTCATGACGCGGCTGGCCGGGCACACCTTCTGGAACATCGTCGACACGCTCGTCACCGGCGTCGCGTTCGGGCTGGTCGGGCTGGAGCTGCACAACGCCATCCGCACGGCCTCCGGGCGGTGGGGCGAGCTGCTCTGGTGGGCGGCGGTGGTGGTGGTCGTCGTGGTGTTGGCACGGCTGCTGTGGCTGCTGCCGGCGACCTGGCTGACCAAGCGGCTGCACGCGCGGCGGGACTACGACGAGGACATCCCGGTGAGCTGGCGCGAGACCGTGGTGATGTGGTGGTCGGGGATGCGCGGGGTGGCCTCGGTCGCGCTGGTGCTGGCGATCCCGCTGGAGACCGACGCGGGCGCGCCGTTCCCCAGCCGGGACGAGATCATCTTCATCGCGTTCGGAGTGATCATGGCGACGCTGGTGCTCCAGGGACTCACCTTGCCGTGGCTGGTGCGGCGGCTCGGCGTGAAGGCCGACACGGACCAGGACAAGGAGCTCGCGAAGGCGCTGGCGATCCGGGCGGCCGAGGCGGCGAAGCACAGACTGCGGGAGATCGAGGAGAACGAGGAGCTGCCGGAGGAACTGTCCGAGCAGATGCTGCGGCGCGCCTACGACATCGGGGTGCGGATCAGTCCCGAACTGGCGGAGGACGAACGGCGCGAGGCGTACCGGGAGAGGGCCCCGCGGGTGAAGCGGGTCCGGCGCATCCAGCAGGAGATGCTGAGTGCGGCGCGGCACGAGGTGCTCGCGGCGCGCAGTGAGCCGGGGGCCGACCCCGAGGTGGTGGACCGGGTGCTGCGGCACCTCGACGTCCGCAGCCTGCGCTGAGTCACGTCGCGGCGGGCGGCCGAGGCGGCATAGGGTCGTTCACATGGCGCGGAATGTGGTCATCAGTGGTGGAGGTACGGGAATCGGGCTCGCGGCGGCCCGGGTGTTCGCCGCCGACGGGGATCGGGTGCTGCTGCTCGGGCGGCGGACCGAGGTGCTCCAGCAGGCCGGGGTGCCCGGCGCGCTGACGTACGCGGCCGATCTCGCCGAGCCGGCCGACGTGCGCGGTGTCGCCGCCTTCGTGCAGCGGGAGTTGGGAGCTGTGGACGTGCTCGTGCATGGCGCCGGGGGCAGCGGGCTGCTCGAACCGGACGCCCCGGGTGATGATCCGCTCGCGGCCGTCGCGCACACCTGGAGCGTGAACTTCCGGCTCAACATCCTCACCGCCGTCCTGCTCACCGAGGCGCTGAAGCCGCGGCTCGCCGAGCCCGGCGGCCGGGTGCTGTTCCTCGGCTCCATCGCCGCCTACCGGGGATCGGGGATCGGGGCGTACGCGGCGGCCAAGGCGGGGCTGCACCCCTACGCCCACGCTCTGGCGCGGGAACTGGGGCCGCGCGGCATCACCGTCAACGTGGTCGCGCCCGGGTACATCGAGGACACCGGGTTCTTCGGGGACACGATGGCCGAGGAGCGACGGGCGCGCCTCATCGCCGAGACCTCGAACGGGCGGGCCGGAACCCCGGGGGACGTCGCCGAGACCCTGCACTGGCTGGCCTCCCCGGGCGCCGGGCACATCACCTCGCAGATCATCCAGGTCAACGGCGGCGCCGAGCGCGGCCACTGATCCGGCGGACAGGGGGAGGGCCGGCCCTTCCCCCGTCGTACCGGCGCGGGCCCGTCCCGATCGTCAGCGGTCCGGCCGTCCCGGGCCGTTCCCGTGGTAGCGGCGCTGCTGGGCCGGTACGGTCTGCGGGGCCGGGCGGTGGCCGTTGCCGCCGGACGACGGCGGCGGGACCGCGTCCGCCGTGTTGACGCGGGGCAGGGCGTACGGGTGCTCGCGGGTCAGCCAGCGGATCATCTCCTCGCGGACCCTGACCCGCACCGTCCAGATGTCGTCCGCGTCCTTGGCCGTCACCAGGGCCCGCACCTGCATGGTGGTCGGGGTGGTGTCCGTGACCGACAGGTTGTAGGCGCGGCCGTCCCAGGCCGGGCACTCGCGCAGGATGTCGCGGAGCCTGTCGCGCATCGCCTCCAGGGGCGCCGAGTGGTCGAGGTGCCAGAAGACGATGCCGGTCATCTGCGGGGTACCGCGCGACCAGTTCTCGAACGGCTTGGACGTGAAGTACGACACCGGCATGGTGATCCGGCGCTCGTCCCACGTGCGGACGGTCAGGAACGTCAGCGTGATCTCCTCGACCGTGCCCCACTCGCCGTCCACGACCACGGTGTCGCCGATACGCACCATGTCACCGAAGGCGATCTGGAAGCCCGCGAACATGTTGCTCAGCGTGGACTGCGCGGCGACACCGGCGACGATGCCGAGGATGCCGGCCGAGGCCAGCAGCGAGGCACCGGCCGCCTTGAACGCCGGGAAGGTCAGCAGCATGCTCGCCGCGGCCACCACGCCGACGATCGCGGACAGGACCCGCATGATCAGCGTCACCTGGGTGCGCACCCGGCGGACCCGGGCCGGATCCCGGTGGACCCGGGCGTGGGCGTACCGGCTGTAGGACGTCTCGACGATCGCCGCCGCGATCCGGATGATCAGCCAGGCGGCCGACCCGATCAGCACCAGGGCCAGTACCCGGCCGACGGCCTCCTCGCGGCTCTGCAGCAGTTGCGCCTCGTCGTACGAGCCTCTCAGCAGGGCGGCGCCCAGCACGAGCTGGTAGGGGATGCGGGCACGGCGGAGCAGCCCCCACAGCGGGGTGTCGTGATGCCGTGCGTCGGCTTTGCGCAGAAGGAAGTCGGTGGCCCAGCCGATCACCAGCGTGAGCACGACCGAGCCACCGACCACGATCAGCGGTCGTAGCAGGTTCTCCATGCCCCCGAACCTAACCGGCTCCCGCGGGCATGAACCTGTGACTTCCGTTGCGTCCTGGGTAGTGCCGGGAACCCGGGCGGTCACACCCGGCTGGCACCATGGCCTCATGAACATCATGCTCTTTCACTCGACCCTCGGACTGCGGCCGGCGGTGCTCCAGGCCGCTGACCGGCTGCGATCGGCCGGACACGAGGTGTGGACGCCCGACCTCTTCGAGGGGCGCACCTTCGATGAGGTCGAGGAGAGCATGGAGCACAAGGAGAAGATCGGCAAGGACGAGCTGCTGAAGCGGGCCGTGCTGGCCTCCGCGCCCTACTCCGAGCGCGGGCTGGTGTACGCCGGGTTCTCGCTCGGCGCCTCCATCGCGCAGACGCTCGCCCTCGGCGACGACCGGGCGCGTGGACTGCTCCTGCTGCACGGCACGTCGGACATCGCGCCCGACGTCACGGCGGAGGACCTGCCCGTCCAGCTGCACGTGGCGGAGCCGGACCCCTTCGAGACGGACGACTGGCTCAGCGCCTGGTACCTCCAGATGGGCCGCACCGGCGCCGACGTCGAGGTGTACCGGTACGCCGGGGCCGGCCACCTCTACACCGACCCCGGCCTGCCGGACTACGACGAGGAGGCCGCCGAGGCCACCTGGCGGGTGGCGCTCGGCTTCCTCGACACCCTGTAGGGGCCGCTACACCGGGTCGTAGGAGCGCTCGACCTTCTGCGTTCCGCTGCGGGTGCGGTACGAGCGGGACCACGTGGCGGTCGCGTCGCGCTTCGTGCGGTCGGAGACGACGTAGAAGTCCATCTGCGCGCGCTCGGCCGTGATGTCCAGGACGCCGAAGCCGTGCCGGTCGGTGTCCACCCAGTGGACGTGCCGGTTGGCGGCGCGGATGACCGGGGAGGCGACCGCCGACACTGTGCCCTCCGGGACCTTCACCATGTCGTCGAGGTTGTCCGAGGTGACCGAGGTGACGACGAACTCCGTGGCGGCCGACGGGGACAGCGGATACGTGCCGGCGTTCACCGGCACGTCGTTGGCCCAGGCCATGTGGATGTCGCCGGTGAGGAAGACCGTGTTGCGGATCGCGTTCGTCCGCAGGTGCGCCAGGATCTCGCGGCGGTCGTCGGTGTAGCCGTCCCACTGGTCGGTGTTGAGGGCGAGGCCCTCCTGCGGCAGGCCCAGCAGCTTGGCGAGGGGCTTCAGCAGGTCGGCGGAGAGCGAGCCGATGGCGAACGGCGAGATCATCACCGAGTTGCCGACCAGCCGCCAGGTCGTGTCGGACGACTTCAGCCCCGCCTTGAGC
This sequence comes from Streptomyces sp. NPDC096046, assembly GCF_040303285.1. Classification (NCBI taxonomy): domain Bacteria; kingdom Bacillati; phylum Actinomycetota; class Actinomycetes; order Kitasatosporales; family Streptomycetaceae; genus Streptomyces; species Streptomyces sp. NPDC096046. The sequence continues at coordinate 73,225 of NZ_JBEOSZ010000034.1, forward strand.
CAGTCGAGCTGGGCGCGGCCGGTGAGCGTGCGGTCCGGGTCGTCGACGTCGCCGTCGCCGACCTTGACCTGCTGCGAGCGGAAGGAGCGCAGGTCCAGCAGGGAGAGGTCGGCCAGCTTGCCGAAGCGCAGCCGGCGGTAGGTGGTGCCCTCGATCGCCGGGCGCACCGGCATCCACTCGAAGTAGGCCTGCTTCGCGGCGGCCTGACGGGCGGACCAGGCGCCCTCGGCGCCCTCCGTGTGGTTCTCCGCGCCACCCGACCAGGCGTCGTTGGCGAACTCGTGGTCGTCCCAGATCGCCACGACCGGGGCCGCGGCGTGCAGCGCCTGGAGGTCGGGGTCGGTCTTGTAGCGGGCGTGCCGGGTGCGGTAGTCGGCCAGCGTGAGGATCTCGTGAGCCGGGGCGTGCGGGCGGACGACCTTGCCGCGGGTGCCGTACGCGCCGGTGCCGTACTCGTAGATGTAGTCGCCCAGGTGCAGCCAGGCGTCCAGGTCGCCGCGGGCCGCGAGATGACGGTACGAGGAGAAGTAACCGGCTTCCCAGTTGGCGCAGGAGGCCACGCCGAAGCGCAGGCCCGGGACGGCCGTGTCGTGCGCCGGGGCGGTGCGGGTGCGCGCGGCGGGGGAGTCGGTGCCGCCGGCGGAGAAGCGGAACCAGTAGTCGGTGCCGGGCCGCAGGCCGCGGATGTCGGCCTTCACGGTGTGGTCCGAGGCGGCCGTGGCGGTGGTGGAGCCCTTGGCGACGACGATGGTGAACGCCTTGTCCTCGGCGACGACCCAGCTCACTTCGGTGTCCGGGCCGACTCCGGAGCCGGGTATCGCCTCCGGCACCGGGGTGACGCGGGTCCACAGCAGGATGCCGTCCGGCAGCGGGTCACCGGAGGCCACGCCGTGCAGGAAGGCGGGTGCCTGCTCCACGGCGCGCGCCGGCGGGGTCGCCGCCAGCGGCCCGGCCAGGACAGCGGACGCCGCCGCGGCCTTGACGACCGTACGGCGGCGGGGAGTGAGGGAGTTGACGCCCTCTGACGTTTTCGATGATCTGTATCGACTGGTCACGACCGATCAGGTTACTGATCGGTACGCGCCGGAGCGGGCGAACTCGTGAAGTTCGCCCGCTCTTCACAGGGAAGCCGGTTCCCGACGGGCCGTCACTGCTTGAGCGCCTCGCCCACGACCCTGTTGAAGTCGGCCACCGTCATCAGCGGGGTGCCGTCGTTCAGCTGCTTGCCGTCCATGACGAAGGCCGGGGTGCCCTTCACGCCTTCCTTGTTGTCGTCGAAGGTCTTCGACATGGCCATCGCCCAGGCGTCGTAGGTGCCCTTCTCGACCGCGTCCTGGAACTTCTTGTTGTCCTTCAGCTCGGGGACGGTGTTCGCGACCTTGATGAGGTAGCTGTCGTCCTTGAACTTGTCGGTCGTCTCCTCGGGGTGGTACTTCGCCGAGTACAGGGCGGCCTTGTAGTCGAGGAACGCCTCGTCGCTCACGTTCAGCGCGGCGCCCAGGGCGCTCAGGGCGTTCTTGGAACCCTCGCCGTTGTCCTTCTCGTCGATGAAGGTGGCGCCGACGAACTGCATCTTGTACTTGCCGTCGTCGATGTCCTTCTTCACGGTCGGGCCGACGGTCTGCTCGAACTGGGCGCAGATGGGGCAGCGCGGGTCCTCGTAGATCTTCAGCGTCTTCTTGGCCGAGTCCTTGCCGATGACGACCGTGGTGCCGTCGGTGCCCGTGGTGTTGGCCGGGGCGGTGACCTCGGCGTCCTTCTGGCCCTCCCAGTAGCTGGGCTTGTTGGCCTGAACGACGGCGTAGCCGATGCCGCCGGCTATCGCGAGGACGCCGACGACGGAACAGGCGACGATGACCTGCCGCTTGACCTTCGCGCGCTTGGCCTCGCGCTCACGCTCGACGCGCAGCCGCTCGCGGGCCGCCGACTTCGCCGCCTGGCTGTTCCGCTTGCTCATGATGATGTTCTCCGTGGGGGACGCGCACACCCGCGTGTGCGGAATGGGTGAGGGGGACTGCCCGTGCTCGAACGTGCCTCATGCCGAGGCGGGTGAGCACGGTGGTCCACGTCGTCCCAGGGAGTGGGCGAGGATTCGGTCGCGGGCGGTGGGGGTGCGGTCCGCGGCACGCGCCGGCAGGCGCCGCCCGGCCGGGGCCCGCTCCACCGCGACCGCGGCGACCGCCAGCAGCAGCGGCCGGAACGTGGTCGCCGTCACCGCCCGCAGCAGCTGGGCGAGGGCCCGCTCGCCACGGCGCAGCCAGACGGCGGCGAGGAGCCCGACGCCGACGTGCGCGCCGAGCAGCAGCCAGGCGGTGGCCGGGTCGGCATGGACCACCGCGGCCGCCAGCCGCTCGGTGCCGGTGGCCCCTGCCATCCGGGCCAGGGGCGTGCCGACCTCACCGCCGCCGCAGAGCACGTCCAGGCCGACCGAGCGCAGGGGCCCGGCGACCGGGCCGCCCGCCCGGCCGTAACAGGCGTGCTGACCGGTGGTGAAGACCGTGTCGGCGGCCAGTTCCAGCGGGATCAGCAGGGCCGCGATCCTTCCGAAGGAGCGCTCGGCGCCCGCCAGGGCGAACGCGATCACGAACACGGCGGCGGCGACCGCGGCCACCGTGCCCACCGGCAGCGGGGCCCGGGACAGCAGCACGTGCGACGCGGTGCTGAGTGTCACGACCACGGTCGTGAACAGCGCCGCGCGTACGGCTCTGAGCTGGATCCCGGATATGTCCATAGCGAAACGAGTCTGTCATGGGGGCCCGTAAGGGACCCCTAAAGGATGCCAGTGAGAGGCCTTACCGTCACAGGCCCGGAATCCGTCCGTTGCGGAACAGGTCGACGAAGCTCTGGTGGTCCGCACGCGCGCGTGCGCCGTAGCGGTGCGCGAAGTCGACCAGCAGGGGGGCGAAGCCCTCCTCGTCGGCCGCGATCGCCGCGTCGATGGCCCGCTCCGTGGAGAACGGCACCAGGGACTCGCCGGACTGGTCGTCCGCCGCCGAGTGCATCGCGGCCGTCGCCCGTCCGAGGTCGGCCACCACCTGGGCGATCTCCTCCGCGTCGTCGATGTCGTCCCAGTCGAGGTCCACGGCGTACGGTGAGACCTCGGCGACCAGCTGGCCCGCGCCGTCCAGCTCGGTCCAGCCCAGCCACGGGTCGGCGTGGGCCTGGAGGGCACGCTGGGAGATGACCGTGCGGTGCCCCTCGTGCTGGAAGTAGTCGCGGATCGCCCGGTCGGTGATGTGCCGGGAGACGGCCGGGGTCTGGGCCTGCTTGATGTAGATCACGACATCGTTCTCCAGGGCGTCGCTGTGCCCCTCCAGCAGGATGTTGTACGACGGCAGCCCCGCCGAGCCGATGCCGATGCCGCGCCGGCCGACGACGTCCTTCACGCGGTAGGAGTCCGGGCGGGCCAGCGAGCTGTCCGGCAGCGTCTCCAGGTATCCGTCGAAAGCGGCGAGGACCTTGTAGCGCGTGGCCGCGTCCAGCTCGACGGAGCCGCCGCCCGCCGCGAAGCGGCGCTCGAAGTCGCGGATCTCCGTCATCGCGTCCAGCAGGCCGAAGCGGGTCAGGGAGCGGGCGTCACGCAGCGCGTCCAGCAGGGGGCCCTCGGCCGTGTCCAGCGTGAACGGCGGCACCTCGTCGCTCTTCGCGCCCGTCGCCAGGGCACGGATCCGCTCGCGGTACGCCACCGCGTAGATCGTCACCAGCTCGGAGATCTGCTCGTCGCTCAGCGCCTTCGCGTACCCGATCAGCGCGATGGAGGCGGCGAAGCGCTGCAGGTCCCAGGTGAAGGGGCCGACGTAGGCCTCGTCGAAGTCGTTGACGTTGAAGATCAGGCGGCCGTTGGCGTCCATGTAGGTGCCGAAGTTCTCCGCGTGCAGATCGCCGTGGATCCACACGCGGGACGTGCGCTCGTCCAGGTAGGGACCGCCGGGCGTCTTCCCGCCGTCCCGCCCGGCGGTCTCCTTGTCCATGTCGTGGTAGAAGAGGCACGCCGTCCCCCGGTAGAAGGCGAAGGCCGAGGCCGCCATCTTCCGGAACTTCACGCGGAACGCGGCGGGGTCGGCGGCCAGCAGCCGGCCGAAGGCGGTGTCGAAGACGGCGAGGATCTCCTCACCGCGGTGCTCGTCGTCGAGCTGCGGGAACGACATCGCTGGGTGCCTCCTGGTGCATGCGTCGCAGGGCGGCTGGTCCGCCCTTCGCCTAACGTGCGGGGGCCCGCGGGAGTGCCCGCGAGGCCTCGCACGAAGGTACGCGGGTCAGGCCTCCCGGTGTCACCGCCGAGGCATAGACTTCGACGCTGTCCCCCAGACTGTCCGCAGCCTGTCGGGCCCCATTCGATCCATGTTTTCTCTGGAGGCCGCAGCCGTGTCAAAGCCGCCGTTCACGCACCTGCACGTCCACACCCAGTACTCGCTGCTGGACGGTGCCGCGCGGCTGAAGGACATGTTCAACGCGTGCAACGAGATGGGCATGACGCACATCGCCATGTCCGACCACGGCAACCTCCACGGGGCGTACGACTTCTTCCACACCGCCCAGAAGTCCGGAGTGACCCCGATCATCGGGATCGAGGCCTATGTCGCGCCGGAGTCCCGCCGCAACAAGCGCAAGATCCAGTGGGGCCAGCCGCACCAGAAGCGGGACGACGTGTCCGGTTCCGGCGGTTACACCCACAAGACGATGTGGGCGGTGAGCTCGACCGGCCTGCACAACCTCTTCCGGCTGTCCTCCGACGCGTACGCCGAGGGCTGGCTGCAGAAGTGGCCCCGGATGGACAAGGAGACCATCGCCCAGTGGTCCGAGGGGATCGTCGCCTCCACCGGCTGCCCCTCCGGCGAGGTCCAGACGCGGCTGCGCCTGGGCCACTTCGACGAGGCCCTGAAGGCCGCCGCCGACTACCAGGACATCTTCGGCAAGGACCGCTACTTCCTGGAGCTGATGGACCACGGCATCGAGATCGAGCACCGGGTCCGCGACGGTCTGCTGGAGATCGGCAAGAAGCTCGGCATCCCCCCGCTGGTCACCAACGACTCGCACTACACGTACGCGCACGAGGCGACCGCCCACGACGCGCTGCTGTGCATCCAGACCGGCAAGAACCTCTCCGACCCGGACCGCTTCAAGTTCGACGGCACCGGCTACTACCTGAAGTCCACCGACGAGATGTACGCCATCGACTCCTCGGACGCCTGGCAGGAGGGCTGTGCCAACACGCGCCTGATCGCCGAGATGGTCGACACCAAGGGCATGTTCGAAAAGCGCGACCTCATGCCCAAGTTCGACATCCCCGAGGGCTACACCGAGGTCAGCTGGTTCCGCGAGGAGACCCTGCGCGGCATGCACCGCCGCTTCCCGGACGGCATCCCGGACGACCGCATGAAGCAGGTCGAGTACGAGATGGACACCATCATCTCGATGGGCTTCCCGGGCTACTTCCTCGTGGTCGCCGACTTCATCATGTGGGCCAAGAAGCAGGGCATCGCGGTCGGCCCCGGCCGAGGCTCGGCGGCCGGCTCGATCGTCGCCTACGCCCTCGGCATCACCGACCTCGACCCCATCCCGCACGGCCTGATCTTCGAGCGGTTCCTCAACCCCGAGCGCATCTCCATGCCCGATGTCGACATCGACTTCGACGAGCGCCGGCGCGTCGAGGTGATCCGGTACGTGACGGAGAAGTACGGCGCCGACAAGGTCGCCATGATCGGCACGTACGGCACGATCAAGGCCAAGAACGCGATCAAGGACTCCGCGCGCGTGCTGGGCTACCCGTACGCGATGGGCGACCGCATCACCAAGGCCATGCCCGCCGACGTCCTCGGCAAGGGCATCAACCTGGACGGCATCACCAACCCCGAGCACCCCCGCTACTCGGAGGCGGGCGAGGTCCGGGCGATGTACGAGAACGAGCCGGACGTGAAGAAGGTCATCGACACCGCCAAGGGCGTCGAGGGCCTGGTCCGGCAGATGGGCGTGCACGCCGCCGGCGTGATCATGTCCAGCGAGACCATCACCGACCACGTGCCCGTCTGGGTCCGGCACACGGACAAGGTCACCATCACCCAGTGGGACTACCCGAGCTGCGAGTCGCTCGGCCTGCTGAAGATGGACTTCCTGGGCCTGCGCAACCTCACGATCATGGACGACGCCGTCAAGATGGTGAAGTCCAACAAGGGGATCGACATCGATCTCCTGAGCCTCCCGCTCGACGACCCCACGACCTTCGAACTGCTCCAGCGCGGCGACACCCTCGGCGTCTTCCAGTTCGACGGCGGCCCCATGCGCTCCCTGCTCCGGCTGATGAAGCCGGACAACTTCGAAGACATCTCCGCCGTGTCGGCCCTGTACCGCCCGGGCCCGATGGGCATGAACTCCCACACCAACTACGCGCTGCGCAAGAACGGGCAGCAGGAGATCACGCCCATCCACCCCGAGCTGGAGGAGCCGCTCCGGGAGGTCCTGGACGTCACCCACGGCCTGATCGTCTACCAGGAGCAGGTGCAGAAGGCCGCCCAGATCATCGCCGGCTACTCGCTCGGCGAGGCCGACATCCTCCGCCGCGTGATGGGCAAGAAGAAGCCCGAGGAACTGGCGAAGAACTTCGTCCTCTTCCAGGAGGGCGCCCGCAAGAAGGGCTTCAGCGACGAGGCCATCCAGGCCCTGTGGGACGTGCTGGTCCCCTTCGCCGGCTACGCGTTCAACAAGGCGCACTCCGCCGCCTACGGACTCGTCTCCTACTGGACCGCGTACCTCAAGGCGAACCACCCCGCCGAGTACATGGCCGCCCTGCTCACGTCCGTGAAGGACGACAAGGACAAGTCGGCCGTCTACCTCAACGAGTGCCGCCGCATGGGCATCAAGGTGCTCCCGCCGGACGTCAACGAGTCGATGTCCAACTTCGCGGCCCAGGGCGACGACGTGATCCTCTTCGGCCTCTCCGCCGTCCGCAACGTCGGTACGAACGTGGTCGAGTCGATCATCAGGTGCCGCAAGGCCAAGGGGAAGTACGTCTCCTTCCCGGACTACCTCGACAAGGTGGAGGCGGTGGTCTGCAACAAGCGCACCACCGAGTCGCTGATCAAGGCCGGTGCCTTCGACGCCATGGGCCACACCCGCAAGGGGCTCACCGCGCACTACGAGCCGATGATCGACAACGTGGTCGCGGTCAAGCGCAAGGAGGCCGAGGGGCAGTTCGACCTCTTCGGCGGCATGGGCGAGGCCGAGACCAGCGAGCCGGGTTTCGGGCTCGACGTGGAGTTCTCGCCCGACGAGTGGGACAAGACCTATCTGCTCGCCCAGGAGCGGGAGATGCTCGGTCTGTACGTCTCCGACCACCCGCTGTTCGGCCTGGAGCACATCCTGTCCGACAAGGCCGACGCCGGTATCTCCCAGCTGACCGGCGGTGAGCACTCCGACGGCGCGGTCGTCACCATCGGCGGCATCATCTCGGGCCTGCAGCGCAAGATGACCAAGCAGGGCAACGCCTGGGCCATCGCCACCGTCGAGGACCTCGCCGGCTCGATCGAGTGCATGTTCTTCCCCGCGACCTACCAGCTCGTCTCGACGCAACTCGTCGAGGACGCCGTGGTGTTCGTCAAGGGCCGTCTCGACAAGCGTGAGGACGTGCCGCGGCTCGTCGCGATGGAGCTGATGGTTCCCGACCTGTCCAACGCGGGTACCAACGCGCCCGTGGTCCTCACCATCCCGGCCACCCGGGTCACCCCGCCGCTGGTCAGCCGCCTGGGCGAAGTCCTCAGTCACCACAAGGGCGACAGCGAGGTGCGGATCAGGCTCCAGGGGCCGACCAAGACGACCGTGCTGCGGCTGGACCGGCACCGGGTCAAGCCCGACCCGGCGCTCTTCGGCGACTTGAAGGTGCTGCTCGGGCCGTCCTGCCTGGCCGGCTGACGCGGGGATCTCGATGCGCTTGAGGGGCGTACCCGGCATCGGGTACGCCCCTCGTGCAGGTGCGTGAGCTCAACAGCCCGTCACGCGGATGTCAGTTGTGGCCGAAGCTGCGCTTTCGCTTGCCGGACGCCATCTCGCCGGGGGTCACCTCGACCTCGGGCTGGGGCTCCGTCTGCGAGGCGGGGCTGCGGTCGGCCCGCTGGCCACGCTCGGTCGGACGCTGCTGCTTACGGTCACGGTTCTTGTTCTTGGCCATGGTGGTGCCTCCTGAGGGGACTAGGGGCCAGGGCCGGGACCAGATTCACACAGGCCGACAACGATCGCATGTCGGACAATTACCGTGCGTGACAGGGGTGGTCGGAGCGGGATGTCCCGAAACGCCACGCCGAAGATCGAGTTCGGGCCGTTAACCTCCGCGCCGTCGGGCAGACTCGAAGCAAGCCCGAAGCAAACCTCCTGGGAAGAGGGTGAGTCGCGTGGACCGCTGCATCGTCCTGGTGGACGCTGGGTATCTGCTGGGAGCCGCGGCGAGTCTCCTCGCCGGGGAGCCCTCACGGTCCCGCATCACCGTCGACCACACCGCCCTCATCCAGGGGCTGCGTGAGCGTGCAGAATCCGACACGCAGCAGCCGCTGCTGCGCATCTACTGGTTCGACGGCGCCCCCGACCGCGTTCCGCAACCCGAGCACCGCCGGCTGCGCGTGATGCCCCGGGTCACCGTCCGGCTCGGCGCGCTGACCCGCAGCGACGGCCGCTGGGCGCAGAAGGGCGTGGACGCCGCGATGCACGCCGAGCTCACCGAACTGGCCCGCAACCGCGCCTGCTCCGACGTCGTCCTCGTCACCGGCGACGGCGATCTGCTGCCCGGCATGATGGCCGCCAAGGAGCACGGCGTCGCCGTCCACCTCTGGGCCGTTCAGGCCGCCGACGGCGACTACAACCAGTCCGAGGACCTGGTCGCCGAGGCCGACGAGCGGCGCGTCCTGGACCGTACGTGGATCACCAGGGCCGTCCGCGCCAAGGACCATTCCGGGGTGTGCGCGCCCCAGCCCGCGCCCCGGCCCGAGATCGCCGCGATCCTCTCCGCGCCGCTGCCCGAGTCCGCCCTCGGCGCCGCGACCGAACGGCCCGCCCCGCAGCCCCGGCACCCGACATCCGACCCCGGGCACAACGGCACCGAGGAGCGGCTGCCCGCCGCCAAAGGCGTCCCCACGCCCAAGGACCTCGCCGCCCTGCGCGCCCCCGGCCCCCAGCCCGCCCAGCCCCCCGCCTCCGCCACCCTCCGGTGGTCCTCCGACAAGGGCTGGGTCGACCGGCCCACGGCCGAGCCCCCCGAGGCCGCCTCGATGCCGACACTCGCCCAGCTGACCACGGCCGAGCAGCGGTGGGCCGACCGCGAGGAGGACATCACCACCGTCGGCGGCGACCCCTACGAGGTGGGGCAGGTCTTCGCCCGGCGCTGGGTGGAGCGCCTCGGCGACCAGAGCCACCTCCCGAAACTGTCCGGGATGTACCCGCGCATCCCGCACCGCGTCGACGGGGAGCTGCTGCGCTACGCCGCCCGTTTCGGCCTGCTCGCCCACAAGGACGACCAGATCGACGAACGGGACCGGTACGCCATCCGGGCCGGGTTCTGGCGGGAGATCAGCGTGCGCACGGGCGTGGAGCACCCACCCGTCGACGCCTGAGATCATCGCCGACGGATTTCCCTCGCGGACCGCCCCGAGAGCGGACCGGGGTCGCCGACCCCGTAGTCTCGTCCTTTGTGAGTAAGCGCGCGGCACAGGCATTTCGGCACGACGGTGACGTCGTGTGCGCGGTCCGCGGGCTGACCAAGACCTATCCGGCGGTGCGGGCCCGGCGCGGTGCCCCCGCGACACCCGAGGTCCGGGCCACCGACGACGTGACGCTGGACATCCGCCGCGGCGAGATCTTCGGCCTGCTCGGTCCGAACGGCGCCGGCAAGTCCACCCTCGTACGCCAGCTGACCGGGCTGATGCGGCCCGACCGGGGCGGCGTGCAGATCCTCGGTCACGACATCGTGCGCCATCCCGAACGGGCCGCGCGGATCCTCGCCTACCTCGGGCAGGAGTCGACCGCCCTGGACGAGCTCACGGTCTCCCTCGCCGCCGAGACCACCGGGCGGCTGCGCGGGCTGGACCTACGGCAGGCGCGGGCCGAGCGGGACGCCGTCCTCGACGAGCTGGGCCTCACGCCGCTCGCCGGGCGGCCGCTGAAGAAGCTCTCCGGGGGCCAGCGGCGCCTGGCGTGCTTCGCCGCGGCCCTGGTGGGGGAGCGGCCGCTGCTCGTCCTGGACGAGCCGACCACCGGCATGGACCCGGTGGCGCGCCGGGCCGTGTGGTCCGCCGTCGACCGGCGGCGGGCCGAGCGCGGGACGACCGTGCTGCTCGTCACCCACAACGTCATCGAGGCCGAGACCGTGCTGGACCGGGTGGCCGTCCTCGACCGGGGGCGGGTCATCGCCTGCGACACCCCGGCCGGGCTCAAGGAGCAGGTCGCCGGTGAGGTGCGCGTCGACCTGGTGTGGCGGGACGCGGCTCCGCTGCACGTGCCCGAGGTGGCCGCGCTGCGGGACCGTGTCGTGGAGTCGGGCCGCCGCTGGACGCTGCGGCTCGGGCCCGAGGAGGCCCGGGCGGTCGTCGCGACCGTCACCGGCGGGGCCGCCTTCGCCGCCCTGGACGACTTCACGCTGACCACGCCGAGCCTGGAGGACGTGTACCTGGCCCTCGGCGGTGCCGCGCAGCAGGGGCTGGTGAAGGTGTGAGCACCGGGGCGCGGGGCGCGCCGGTGGTGAGTGCACCGCCCGCCGTAGCCGTATCGAACAGGCGACTGCCGCAGTGGACCCGAGCGAAGGGAAGCAGCACGACGTGAGTGTCGTACCCGCCGATGTCCTGCCGGGCAGTGCCCTGGCCGTGGACGAGCCCGCCGTGTGCGCGGCCGAACTCGGACCCCGGGCGCGGCTGTGGCCGTCGCTGGCGGCCGTGTACCGGGCCCAGCTGTCCCGGGCGAGGGTGGCGCGGATCCCACTGCTGTTCGTGGCCACCTTCCAGTCGGTCGGGATCATGATCCTGATGCGCGGGGTCGTGGACGACGGGGTGGAGGCGCAGGCCGTCGTCGCCGGGTCGTCGGTCCTGGTGGTCGCCTTCGTCGCGCTGAACCTGCTCGCGCAGTACTTCGGGCAGCTGCGGGCCAGCGGCGGACTCGACCACTACGCGACGCTGCCGGTGCCGCCGGCGGCCGTGGTGCTGGGCGCGGCGGGCGCGTACGCCTCGTTCACGGTGCCCGGGACCGTTGTGACGGCGGTCTTCGGCTGTGTGCTGTTCGGGCTGCCGATGGCCCATCTGTGGATCCTCCTGGCCGTGATCCCGCTCGCGGGCGCGGCGCTCGCCGGGCTCGGGGCGGCGCTGGGACTGCTCGCGCCCCGGCCGGAGCTGGCCACGCTGCTCGGGCAGCTGGGCATGTCGGCGGCACTGCTGCTGGGCGTGCTGCCCGCGGACCGGATGCCGGAGGTCGTGCGCTTCACCCGGGACCTGCTGCCCTCGACGTACGGCGTGGAGGCCTTCGCGCGGACGTTCGGGCCACACCCCGACTGGGCGTTCGTCCTCGGTGACCTCGCCGTGTGCGCGGCCGTCGGTGTCGTCTCGCTGGCCGTGGCCACATGGGCCTACCGCCGGGCGGCCGTCCGGTGAGCGCGCGGAGGTCGTCCGGTGACGCGGCACACAAGCGGGCCTGGCACGATGGCAGGGTGACCGCACCACTGACTCCCCCACCGCCGCCGCATGAACACTCCGCACAGGGATCGTGGCAGCCGCCGGCCGCCGGGCCTCAGGCTCCCGGGTCGCAGCACGCCGAGTACGCCGGGCATGGCTGGTACGGACAGGACGGCCCCGGAATGAAGACGGAACTGCGGGAGTCCGCCGTGATCGCGGTGGCCGTGGCGCTCGGCGGGGTGCTGCTCGGAGTGCTGTGGTGGTGGCTCGCGCCGCAGGTGCCGCTGGTCGGTGACGTGGTGGAGAAGAACTGGGTCGTCTTCCTCAAGGACACCGAGGGCGAGCAGGCCATCGGTGTCGACGGCACGTTCACGCTGCTCGGGCTGGGCTTCGGCGTCGTGAGCGCGCTGGTCGTCTTTCTGCTGCGGCGGCGCGGGGGCGTGCCGCTCGTGGTGGGGCTCGCCCTCGGCGGGCTGCTCGGTTCGCTGCTCGCCTGGCGGGTCGGCGTGTGGCTCGGACCCGAGCAGGACGTGATCGCGCGGGCGCGGGAGGTGGGCCAGGGGGTGACGTTCTCCGCGCCGTTGAAGCTGGGCGCGAAGGGGGCGCTGCTGGCCTGGCCACTGGCCGCGCTGGTGCTGCACCTCGGGCTCATGGGGCTGTTCGGGCCCCGGGACCCGGAGCCCGAGTTCCCGGCCGGGCCGTATCCGCAATCGCCCGCCCCCAGGCCCTTCTGACGGATCTCCGCGGCGTCGCGACGCCCGGCACGCTCCCCCGCTCTCGGCTTCGCTCGAACGGGAGGGGCCCCCACCGCCGCACC
>NZ_JBEOSZ010000035.1:0-8951 GCF_040303285.1 Streptomyces sp. NPDC096046
TTCTCCGTCACCGGAGTGGTGGCGAGCCGGTGGGCGGAGACGGTCACGCCACCGCTCACCGCGGCCGACGTACCGGCGGAGGAGTTGGGCCGGCGCGCCGTCGACCTGCTCGTGGAACGACTCGACCACCCCGAGGCCGCCCCTCGACACCACCTGCTCGCGCCACCGATCTCGCTGCGGTCCAGCACCGGCCCCGCCGGCCCGAATCCCTAGCCACCCTCACCCCTCCCCAGCAGTTCCGGCCACCCCTGATCGCCACTCCCACGGCACCCCCTTGCCCAGAACGCGAAGGAACGCGTAATGAAGAGATCCACCAGACGGCGCCTCACCGCCGCGGCCATGACCGTCGTCGCCGTCGCCACCGGCACCACCGCATGCTCGTCCGGCTCGGGCAGCACCGACACCAAGGGCGCCGGCAGCGGCACGTACACCCTCTGGGACCCCTACCCGCAGTTCGCGAAGGGCTCGGCGTGGGTGAAGCTGCTGGACGACTGCGGCACCAAGGCCGGCGTGAAGGTCAAGCGGACCGCCTTCGACACCAGCGACCTGGCGAACAAGACGCTGCTGGCGGCCCAGCAGGACAACTCCCCCGACGTGCTCATCGTCGACAACCCCGTGGTGTCGACCCTGGCCGAGGCGGGCGTACTCACCACGACCGACGACAATGATCTGGACACCTCGAAGGTGGACGCCAACCTGCTCGCGGCCGGTCAGTCGCACGGCAAGACGTACGGCACGCCGATCGGTGCCAACACCCTTGCCCTCTACTACAACAAGAAGGTGCTCAAGACGGCCGGGGTGGACATCTCCTCGGTCAAGGACTGGAAGTCGTTGACCGAGGCGCTGGCGAAGGTCGAGAAGGCCGGCAAGAAGGGCATCACGTTCTCCGCGATCGGCACCGAGGAGGGCAGCTTCCAGTTCCTGCCCTGGTTCTGGGGCTCCGGCGCGAAGCTCACCGAGGTCGACTCGGACGAGGCCGTGTCCGCTCTGTCGCTGTGGAAGGACTGGCTGGACAAGGGCTACGCCCCCAACTCCGTGCTCAACAACACCCAGACCACCAGCTGGCAGGAGTTCACCAGCGGCGACTACGCGTTCGCCGAGAACGGCACCTGGCAGCTGGCCAACGCCGAGAAGGCCGGCTTCGACTACGGAGTCGTCCCCGTCCCGAGCGCCACCGGCGGCGACGCGGCAGCCCCGACGGGCGGAGAGTTCGTCACCCTCCCGGTGCAGGGCGACACCGGCCGCTACGCCACCTCGCAGAAGCTCGTGTCCTGCCTGACCAGCAGCGAGAACCTCCTCGCCACCGACACCACGCTCTCCTATGTCGCACCCACCGGCGAGGTTCAGGACAAGCAGGCCGCGGCCAACCCCGCGTTGAAGCCGTGGATCGACGCGGTCAAGGCGGCCAAGGGACGCACGAGTGACGATCTGGGGACCAAGTACCCGAAGATCTCCGAGCAGTTGTGGAAGGCCGTCCAGTCCGCGCTCAGTGGGTCCACGTCCCCCGAGGACGCCCTCTCCGCGGCACAGTCCGCAGCCAAGTAACGGGTGGCAGAGGCCGGTTGATGAATCACACGACACAGGTGCCGGACCGGCTGCCGGTGCGCGACCGGACCGGGGCGGCCACCGCCGCCCCGCCTCCGGAACGTGCCAGGGCACGGCGGCGTCCGTCCTCCGAGCAGTGGGCCGCCTGGGCCTTTCTCGCCCCGGTCACCGTCTACCTCGCCCTCTTCTACGCGTATCCCCTCTACCGCAACCTCGATCTGAGCCTGCGCGACTACACCGTCCGCTCCTTCGTCCAGGGCGACGCCCCCTTCACCGGTCTCGCCAACTACCGGACCGTCTTCGACGACCCGACCTTCGCCCCCGCGCTCCTGCACACCGCGGTGTTCACCGCCGTGTGCCTGCTCTTCCAGTACGCCATCGGCCTGGCCCTCGCGGTCTTCTTCCACCAGAACTTCCGGCTTTCGGCGACTCTGCGGGCCCTGTTCCTGGTGCCCTGGCTGCTGCCGCTGATCGTGTCGGCCTCGACCTGGTCGTGGATGCTCAACAGCGACTCCGGCATCGTCAACGCCGCCCTGCACGCCGTCGGTCTCGGCCCGGTGAACTGGCTGACCTCGCCGTCCTGGTCGCTGACCTCGGTGATCGTCGCGAACATCTGGATCGGCGTCCCGTTCAACCTGGTCGTGCTCTACAGCGGCCTGCAGTCCATCCCGGCCGGCCTGTACGAGGCCGCCGCGCTCGACGGGGCGGGCCCCTGGCGCCGGTTCTGGAGCATCACCTTCCCGCTGCTGCGTCCCGTCTCCGCGATCACCCTGCTGTTGGGGCTGGTCTACACGCTCAAGGTCTTCGACATCATCTGGATCATGACCAAGGGCGGCCCGGCGGGCTCCTCCACCACCTTCGCCACCTGGTCCTACCAGCTCGGCTTCGGCAACCTGCTGCCCGCCTTCGGCCCGGGCGCGGCCGTCGGCAACCTGCTCGTCGTCGCCGCCCTGGTCTTCGGCCTGGTGTATCTCAGGGTCCAGCGAAAGCAGTACGCCTCATGACGACCATCGCGACCGCGCACCGCCCGCGCCGGGCCCGCCGCACCACCTGGTGGAAGACGGCCATGGGCCTCGCCCTCACGGCGCTCATGCTGTTCCCGGTCTACTGGATGCTCAACGTGTCCTTCACCCGCGACCAGGACATGCGCAAGAGCCCGCCCGGCCTGTTCCCCGTGCACGGCACCCTGGCCGGTTACCGGGCCGTGCTGGACGAACAGTTGCCCTATCTCGCCACCAGCCTCGTCATCGGGCTGGGCACCGTTGTCCTGACCGTCGCCCTGGCCGCGCCCGCCGGGTACGCGCTGGCCAAACTCCGCCCGCGCGGCGGCGGTGTGCTCAGCTTCTTCTTCCTGGTGGCCCAGATGGTCCCCGGCATCATCATGGCGATGGGCTTCTACGCCATCTACCTCCAGCTCGGCCTGCTCCAGTCCGTCCCCGGCCTGATCGTCGCGGACTCCACTCTGGCCGTCCCCTTCGCGGTCCTGATCTTCACCGCGTTCATGTCGGGCATCCCCCGCGAACTGCTCCAGGCGGCGACGATGGACGGCGCAGGGCCCCTGACGACCTTTCGGTGCATCGTCCTGCCGATGAGTCGCAACGCCGTCGTCACGGTGTCCCTGTTCGCGTTCCTGTGGTCCTGGTCCGACTTCGTCTTCGCCAGCACCCTCGCCAGTGGCGGCACCCACCAGCCGATCACCCTCGGCATCTACCAGTACATCGGCAACAACAACCAGGAGTGGAACGCCATCATGGCCACCGCCGTCGTGGCCTCACTGCCCGCCACGGTGATCCTCGTGCTCGCCCAGCGCTACGTCGCCGCCGGCGTGACCGCCGGAGCGGTCAAGGACTGAGCCAGCGGCACGGACCCGGACCAGGCCCTCCCACCCCGTCCCTACGCCCGACCATGACCGAGCCCTCGTGGTCGGCCGTTGCCCCCTGCTCGAGAAACGAGTCACCCGTCATGACCGCCGCACCGCCCGGCCCGTCCTTCTCCGTCCACGACATACCCTTCAGCACACACGGATCCTGGTTCGGCATCTCTCCCGTGCTCGCGGAGAAGACGCGGGCCGAAGACCTCCACCTCGTCTCGCACCAGAACGGCATGCACGCCGTCCTGCGCCTGGTCCCGCTCGAAGTGGCGACGGGCGACCGGGCCGGGACGCACGTCGAAGCGACACCGAGCCTGCTCCGCTGGATCCACGAGAGCGGACGCATCGAACTCGTCTACGAGTCCCCGGACACGGTACGCGTACGCGGCGCGGGCCTGGCCCTGCGCGTCAGTGCGGCGGCGCAGACCCTGACACCCTTCAGCGGCACCTACTTCTACCGCGACCCGGTCGCCGACGCGTACGTGTTCACCTCGTACGAGACCGGACGCCGGTACCGGGTCACCGTGCTGTCCGGCTCTGTGACCGACACGTCCGGCTCCGAGGCCCTGGGCAGCGCGGAGCGCGGTGTCACCATCGCAGCGGACTCCGGCGGAGGCTGGGAGATCGCCGTGGAGGAATGCGACGCGGCGCGGGCGCCCTACGCCTCGTCGGCGGCGTTCGGCGCAGTCGCGGAGGCCGCCCGGAACTCCTTCGCGGACTTCGTCGACGCGGTGGCCCCCTGGCGCTCGTCCGCCACCCCGGCCGCCGAACTCGCCGCCTACGTCGTGTGGTCCGCGACCGTACGCCCGGCCGGCCTGCTCGCACGGCCCGCGGTGCTGATGTCCAAGCACTGGATGGACAAGGTATGGAGCTGGGACCACTGCTTCAACGCCCTCGCCCTGGCCTCCGGTTGCCCCGAACTGGCGCGCGACCAGTTCGCGCTGCCCTTCGACCACCAGGACGGCAGCGGGGCCCTGCCCGACTCGGTCACCCACTCAGAGGTGCTGTACAACTTCGTCAAACCACCCATCCACGGCTGGGCCTTCGGCCGTCTGCGCGAACGGCTGCCCAAACCGCTCGACCAGGCGGATCTGGCCGAGACGTACGGCATGCTGGAGCGCTGGACGGGCTTCTGGCTCACCGCACGGCGCGCACCCGGTGCCGCGCTGCCCCACTACCAGCACGGCAACGACAGCGGCTGGGACAACGCCACCACCTTCGACCGCGAACGGGTGGTCGTCACCGCCGACCTGGCGGCCTTCCTCATCCTCCAGCTTCATGAACTCGCCCGGCTCGCGACCGAGTTGGGGCGCCCCGAAGACGCCAGCGAGTGGACGCGCACGGCCGGGGAGACTCAGGCCGCCCTGTTCGACGAGCTCTGGCAGGACGACCGGTTCATCGCCCGTTCCGCTCACGGCGCGGACACCTGGAGCAGCTCCAGCCTGCTCGACCTGATGCCCGCCGTGCTCGGCGAGCACCTGCCGGACGATGTCAGCGCCGTCCTCGCCGAACGCATCGAAAAGCACCTGACTCCGCACGGCCTCGCCACCGAACTCCCCGGCTCACCGCATTACCTCTCCGACGGCTACTGGCGCGGACCGATCTGGGCCCCGGCCACCGTCCTCATCGAGGACGGCCTGCGCCGCGCCGGCCACCACCGTCTCGCGGACGAGATCAGCGCCCGCTTCCGCGCCCTGTGCGAAACGTACGGCTTCGCCGAGAACTTCGACGCCCTGAACGGCATGGGTCTGCGCGACCGCGCCTACACCTGGACCGCCAGCAGCTACCTCCTTCTCGCCGGAGCCCGAGAACTCCGGCACACCGCACCCGCCGCGCACACCCGCGACTGAGCCCCCCTGGGCGCCCCGCGCCCCGGCAGCACCCACCCTCTCGGGAGAACTCATGGACATGTCCCGCTTCCTTCCACCGCTCAGACACACCACGGAACCCGGTTCCGCAGGCGGCCGCCGTCTGCGCAGGACCACCGCGCTCGCCGCGCTGTTCGCGTCGGTCGGGGCCGTCGTCCTTCCCGGCACGACCGCCCAGGCCGCCGACACCACCGTCACCGTCGACTTCGCCACCGCGGGAGGCGCCCCCACCTACCGCGCCTCGGGCACGATCTACGGCATGACCGAGAACGGCTCGCTGCCGCAGGACCACTTCTACAAGGACATCAAGTGGAAGTTCATGCGGGCCGGCGGCGCCCAACTCGACAATCCCGGCGGCTGGGTCGCGGGTAAGTACGACCGCCGCTGGAACTCCACCCGGGCGCAGTACCAGCGCACCAAGACGCTGGGCGGCACGTTCGTCATCCTGCCGCACGACCTGTGGGGCGCCGACGGCACGACCAGTCCCACGTTCCCCGGCGACAACGGGGACTGGACCCGGTTCGACGCCTTCTACGACCGCCTCATCGCCGACGCGCAGGCGGCGGGCATGACCGACATCCAGTGGGACATCTGGAACGAGCCCGACTGGACCCCCTTCTGGGCGCGGACGCAGGCCCAGTACCTGGAGATGTGGAAGCGGGCTTACCAGAGGATCCGCGCCGCCTTCCCGAACGCGGTGATCGTCGGTCCGAGCACCGCCGGCAAGCCCGCCGGAAGCGGTTCCGGGTGGTGGAACACGTACCTGGACTACGTCAAGGCGAACAACGTCGAGCCGAACATCTACAGTTGGCACGATCTGCCCGGCGACCCGGTCGTCGACGCGAACGCGGTCCGGTCCAAGCTGTCGGCGCGATCGATGACCACCGGCCGGCCCTTCCAGGTCAACGAGTACGCCAACACGAACGAGCAGACCCCCGGGCGTGGGGCCTGGTACATCTCCCGACTGGAGCGGGCCGGAGCCGACGGGCTGCGCGCCAACTGGGCGTCCGGCGCGAGCCTGCACGACTTCCAGGCCAACCTGCTGACGAAGAACAGCGCAGGGCAGTACCTGCCGTTGGGGGAATGGTTCCTGTACCGCTACTACGGATCGCAGACCGGCAACATCGTCAAGCTCACGCCAGGTACGAACACCGACGGTCTGGCGACCAAGGACAACACGGCCAGAAACGCCAAAATCCTGCTGGGCAGCAACGGCAACACCGGTAACGTCACCGTCGATCTCGACCGTCTGGACGCCACCGACGTCGTCGAGAACGGCCGGGTGCGTGCGGTCCTGCAGCGCATCCCGAACAACGACGGGGGCGCTGTGACCGGGCCGGTCACCGTCTCGGACCAGACTCTGACCGTCGGCGGCAACTCCGCGTCCCTCACCGTCCCGTGGACGGACTCCAGGGACGGCTACACCGTCACCCTGCTCCCGCCGTCCCACACGACGATCTCCACGGTCGCCGTCGCACAACACAGTGGACAGTGTCTGGACGACACCAACCTGTCCACCGCCAACGGCACCCAGTACCAGCAGTACCACTGCGAGGGCGGCTACCAGCAGATGCTCGACCTGAAGCCGGTCGCGGGCAAGGCCGACACCTACACGATCGTCAACGAGCACAGCGGCAAGTGCCTGGACGTGGCGAACGCCTCCACCGCTGACGGGGCCGCCGTCATCCAGTTCACTTGCGGCAGCGGCACCAACCAGCAGTTCACCCTGCGCCCCGTGACCGCTCTGGGCAATGCCCAGGACCACCAGCTGGTCGCCGTGCACAGCGGCAAGTGCGTCGACGTCAGCGGGATCTCCACCGCGGCCGGCGCGAAGATCCACCAGTGGACCTGCGACACCGCGAGTGCCCTGACCAGCAAGAAGAACCAGATCTGGCGTCTCCAGGGCATGGGCTGACCCGCGTTCCCTCCATGGGGGCTCCCGGCCACAGCGGGGAGCCCTCATGGGCTGCCGCCGGAATCCGCGACCTCGGCGACACCGTCCACGTCGAGGTGGACCCTCCGGGAGGAGTTCAGGCGGGACACCACCCCATATCGCCCGACTCGAAGACGGTGAACCGGCGGCCGCCGACGTGCTGGAGTGGCTGAGGCCGCACCGGAATGCAGCAGCACGGGCGGCGCTCGACGCGCTTCATCACACCCAGGCCCTGCAGGCCCTGAGATGCCGTCAGAGGTCGCTCGGCAGGCCGAGGCCGGTCAGCGCTCCGACCGGGTCCAGGTCGGGGGTGCCTCTGGGCCACCAGTCGTCGTGGCCGGGCTCGGACTCGTAGGCGTACCAGAGGCCGTCTCGGCCGAGGCGGAGCTGGACGTGGCCGTGGGGGTGGGTGAGGTGATTGCGCCAGGGCCGGAAGGCGGGCAGATCGGCAGCGAGGAGGAGGGGCCGGGCCCGGTCGAACCGGCCGGCGGGCGGGTCCCACGGCTCCTCCAGCACGGCGAGGCCCTCCAGCCCGCCCTGGCGCCAGGCGGCGACCGCGCGGGCCAGCTCGGACGGGGTGCGGCCCGCCGCGGAGGCGAGGGAGGAGTAGAGCGCCCGGCTGCCCGCGGTGAGCCCCGCCCCGGGACGGGCCGCGGCCAGGCGGACCGCGTCCTGCCACAGGGTCAGCTCACCGACCGGGTCACGGCCGGTGTGGAGCAGGGCGTGGGCTCGGGCGGCGGCGTCCGTGGCCAGTTGGTCCAGCGCGAAGGGGTCCGGGCCGCCGGGGGCCGCCGGATAGGCCGGGGGCTGCTCGGGGTGCGCGGGCGGAGGCAGTGGTGCGGGAAGGGGCGGGAGGGCGCGCGATGCGAGGGCCTCCGTCGCCCGCACGCCGGGCAGGGGCGCCGGGCCCCTGTCCTGCGCGGCGCGCGCCGCGCGGGTGGCACTCAGCCGGGACAGCGCGTCGAGCAGATCCCGCTCGCCCCGGCCGCGCAGCAGAAGCAGGACGAAGGGGTCGGCGTCGAGCAGCCGGGCGGTCTGGTAGCAGAGGGCGGCCGCGTGCTTGCAGGGGTGTCCGCGGTCGGGGCAGCTGCACCGCGGCTCCAGGTCACCGGGACCGGGCAGCAGCGGCACGCCGCAGTCCGCGAGGGACTGGGGCATCTCCTTGTCGAGCAGCGCGGCGATGTGCCCGGGGCGATCGGCGGCGGCGTCCAGGAACCGGTCCCAGTCGGTGTCGTCGAGCGTGCGCAGACGGACCTGGACGCGGTACGGGCGGGGGCGGCTGCCCTGGACGTAGGCCAGCACCAGTCCGGGTGTCACCGTGATGGCGTCGACATGCCCCTGCCCGGCGTACCCCCGCCCGCGCTCCAGCCGCTTCACGTCCAGCGCACCCTGCTCCAGGGAGCTGACCCAGGCGTTACCCCACCAGCTCTCGGCGAACCGTTCGCCGACCCGGGGCGGGAAGGGCGGGAAGGTACGGCGCAGTTCACTGTCGCGGGAGGGAGCCGCCATGGAGCGGGGCGACCTGGGGGTGCGGGACGACGCGGGGGCCGTGCGCGGTGCCGAGAGCTGCGCTGAGTCGGCGGCCGGGGAAGCGGCCGGGGAACTCGCAGGCGCCGGATGACTGGGGCGGGCGTAGGCCGGGGCCGACGGCGGAAGCGTCGCCGCCGGGCCGTCGGGGCGCGCGGCGGGGTCCGGGGGCTGGGGTGCCGGGGTGCCGGACCCGGTCGGCGCTACC